>JASJDR010000328.1 GCA_030065615.1 Xenococcus sp. MO_188.B8
GTAGTTATTCAACGTTTAACTGAAGTAATTGACGCTACTCCAGAGGACGAAAAAGATTTCCAAAAGCCCTGGGCAGAAATTCCTGGTGATACTGATATTACTTGCACTGAGCTGAACTTTCATCATGCTGGTAGAGTTGACCTACTTCAAGATTTCTCGGTAAATATTCCTGGCGGCAAAGTTAGTGCCCTCATTGGTCAATCTGGTTGTGGCAAAAGTACTCTAGCCAAACTGATTGCTGGTTTATATTCCTCTCAATCTGGCAATATCCGCTATGACGTTTATAATCAGCAAGATCTCTCTTTAGAATGTCTACGTCAACAGGTAGTATTAGTACCTCAAGAACCACATTTTTGGAGTCGTTCAATTCTGGAAAATTTCCGCTTCAGCTATCCTGACGTTACTTTTAAGCAGATTGTTACAGCTTGCCAGATAGCTGGGGCTGACGAATTTATTAGTGAACTGCCAGATAAATATCAAACAGTCTTAGGAGAATTTGGCGCCAATCTCTCAGGAGGTCAAAAGCAAAGATTAGCTATAGCTAGGGCGATAGTTACTGACCCACCGATTCTAATTTTAGATGAATCCACTGGTGCGCTCGATCCCGTGAGTGAAGCTCAAGTGTTAGATCAATTACTAGAGTCGCGACAGGGCAAAACGACAATTCTCATCAGTCACCGTCCGAAAGTGATTCAACGAGCAGATTGGATTATCATGCTCGAAAAAGGAAAACTAAAAATCCAAGGGACTCCCCAAGATTTGAGTTCAGTAACTGGCGATCACTTAGATTTCTTAGACAGTATTGTCCCCTCAACTCATAGTTTGCTACTCCAATCCGACCACTTTGATTCCCAGGGCCATTTTTCCACCAATGGTAACGGAAAAACAGCCGATCTAAATCATTTCTAACTACTAAACTATTTTAACGAGAAAAATGTTGAGCAACTCTAACCCAGGCTTTGTGCCTCCAGTTCAAGAAAACGAATTTTTGCCCCCCATTGGTCGTTGGATTATCTTTGGTGGAGTGTTTATGGTCACTGTTGTAGGACTAGCTGTTCCTCTAGCTTCTGTCGCTAAATACAAGGAAACCGTTAAAGCACAAGCTAGCCTGCGTCCTGCGGGAAAATTACGTATTGTTCAGGCTGCTACCGAAGGACAGATTCTTGAGATTGCTGTCCAGGAGAATCAAACAGTTGCCAAAGGAGATGTGATTGCTACTATTGACGACTCTCGTCTGCAAACGAAAAAAAGCCAACTGCAAAATAACCTCCGACAATCGCGACAGCAACTAGTCCAAACTAACGCTCAAATTACAGCTCTCAATAGTCAGATCCAGGCTGAAACTAATCGGAGTGACCGTGCTATTACGGCCGCAGAAACTGAACTAGAACGTCGAGAACGAGAATATCAAGATAAGCAAATTACTACCACTGCTGAGGTGGAAGAAGCTGCCGCCAACGTCAGAGTTGCTCAAAGAGATTTCCAAAAGGCACAGGCAGAAATCAATTCAGCTCAAGCTAACTTAAGATCGCTTCAGGCTGCCTATTTAGCAGCTCAGTCGAAGCACAAACGCTATCAGAGTGTGGCCGCTCAAGGAGCCTTGCCCCTAGATCAATTAGAGGAAGCTAAACTAGACGTTCAGCAGCAACATCAAGCCATAGTAGCACAACAAGCTACCATCGCTATGCACCAAGAAACTATTGAACAGCGACAAGAAACTGTCTCTGCTGCTCGGGCGAGATTAAAACGGGCTCAAGCTTATCTCGATCCTAGCCAAGCTGAAGTCGCGATCGCTGAGTCCCAGATTGCCCAAGAAATAGCTAGTGGTCAAGGGAGTCTGGCGACTTTAAATAAAGAACGGGAAGCTTTAATTCAGCAGCGCATTGAAATTCACAAACAGCTGGAGCACGATAGCCACGAATTACAACAATTAGAAAGCGAACTCAGCCAAACTAATATCACTGCTACCGTAGATGGCATTATCTCGCAACTTTCTTTACGCAACTCTAGCCAAACGGTGCGCTTAGGAGAGCAAGTCGCTCAAATTGTTCCGAGTAATGCTCCTTTGGAAGTCAAGGCTCAAGTCTCACCCAAGGACATTGGTAAGTTAGCCACCGGTCAAGATGTGCAAATGCGGGTTTCTGCTTGTCCCTATCCCGATTATGGTACTCTCAAAGGTCAAGTTAAGGCGATTTCTTCTGATGCGATGGCTCCTCAAATCAATGGCAATAACGCTCCTAATAATAATTTACCAGCTCCGGCTAAGGCGAGTGCTAGTTTCTATGAAGTAACCATTGAGCCAGAACGCTTTTCTTTGGGTCAAGGTAATCACCAATGTACTCTTCAATTGGGGATGCAGGGTCAAGCCGATATTATTACTAGAGAAGAGACTGTTCTGAAATTTCTCCTGCGAAAAGCAAGATTACTTACCGATTTGTAAACTACCCCACCCTAAAGCGCAAAGTATGACTGGTCTGTCAATTTTGTTTTGAGAAATAGCAATTTTTTAAAATAATTATTCTGTAACCATCTATCACTAAATACATTCTTCATTTCTACCTTGATAAAGTATTAGTTTTTAGCTCTTAGCTTTTTAATTAGCATTATGGTGTTGCTGTAAAAAAAGTTGTACTTCCTTTGCCGTTGGTTGAGCAGAGATCGCTCCAGGCTTGGTTACGGTTAATCCTCCTACAGCACAAGCATAAATTACAATATTTTTCGCTAGATCGCGATTACTTAAACTACTAATCCCATGTTGGCATAATTGATGAATAAAACCTGCGGTAAAAGCATCTCCTGCGCCAGTGGTATCAATAGCTTGCAGAGAAAAGGGTTTGACTCTACCTTCATTATCACTCAAACAATAATTAACTTCCCCATCTCCATCGCTAATTAAGACCCCTTCTACGGAGCCTAAATGATAAGAGATTGAGCCAGCATCAGTCTTACCAAATAACCATTTTGCTTCCTCTTTGGTCAATTTGACAAAATCAACATATTGCCATAATTTAGCAATCAAAGTTTTGGCTTCTGCCTCATTGTCCCAAAACATCGGGCGTCGGTTAACATCTAAAACTATTTTGAGATGATATCTTTCTGCTAACTCTAAAGCACGAAACACTGCTTGTCTAGTTTGACTATAAGCCAATTCCAAAGTTCCAATGACTAAATATTCTGCTTCTAAAAATAATATTTCCCGAAGGTTTTGTGCCTGAAGATAAGCATCAGCAAAAGCACTGGGTTGCGAACTACTAAAGCCAGTAAAATCGCGATCGCCATTAGCCTGACGTATGACATATACTTGTCTGGTCGGGAACTTTGAGTTACGCTGAATTCCGGAAATATTAACACCTTCAGTTTGTAGAATTTGTATTAGTGATTCTCCTAAAGAATCTTGACCAATACAACCAATAAATGCCGAACTAGTTCCCAATTTAGTTAAGGCACAAGCAGTATTAGCTGGTGCGCCACCAGGATAAGCTGTCCAAGATTTGACTTGATTTAAAGATTGCCCTGAATCATCAGCCAGACAATCAAATAAAATTTCACCTAGACAGATAACACGATTGGGAAGAGTGATCCCTTGACTTTTCAATCTTGTTCCCTCAACACGAACAAATCTGGTTTTCTCATTTTCAGATTACCGCTTGCTGGTATTAAAAATCCAAAAGGCAAAAAAAATTTTGCCTTATCCCACAATTAAACTCTAATTAGCTAGGTAAGTTAGAGTTCACCACGAATTTCTTCAACAATGCCATCGCGTAGCACTACTTCGACATTAAGTTTTTTTACTAAATTATCACCTTTTTCGATTCTAAAGAAGCTCTCCATCTGTGCTTGGACAACTTCTTGATCTAATTCTAGTAACTGTACTTGCTGTAGTTGTTGCAGAAGCTGATTTTTTTTGTTAAGCAACTCGCCTTTTTTCTGATTAACCTGAGCTTGAATATTTTCAACTTGCTTGGTTACTTGGGCGCTAGAAGGATCTGAAGTTTTTTTCTTTAGTTCTTCAATTGTCCTGTTTCCCTGCATTTCTAATTGCTGTATCTGTTTGTCGAGTTGAGTGATTTGATTTTGCAATTGCTGTTGTACTTCCTCTTTCCAGCGGGAGGTAACAATAGCTTTAACAGTAATCGGACGTTTCAGCATTAAGCTAGAAGTTACAACTTCCATATAGATATATAGCTCCTAATATTAGGTGTTAGCTGGTTTGATTCATTAGGTTAAAGGTTAACACCAAATAGCGTCTGGTGACTTTGAGCAACTAACTTTCTTTAGTATCATTGAAAGCTATAAGCTGTAATTGATTCATTGAGCTAACAACTGAGCTAGTTATTCATCGCATCAATTTGTCTAACTAGGGTTAAAGCAGAATAACTAACTCCTGCTGTACCTTCCCCGGGATGGATCGAATCGCCTACTAACCAGAGATTTTTAATCGGAGTCCTACTGGCAAATCCAAAAGGACCAAAAGTCGAGATTCGCTGTCCAATTCCACCTACTATTCCGCGATCGCGAGCGGTATATTTGGCAAAAGTGCGAGGAGTCGCTGTTTCTTGATGAATAATGGTTTCGGTCGTGAGATTAAAATAAGTTCCTAAACGAGCGATCGCCTCTTGAGTATATTGTGCTTTAATCCGCTCATAATTTTCTTTGGTACCTTGCCACCAGATCTTAGCGTCAGTAAAGGAGGAAGCAATAATCGTGGCTTTTCCCTCGGGTGCACGCCCATCTCCTGGTTTACTTACAGAAACGAATAAAGAGTTATTTTCTCCAATAACGCCTTCGTAATCATAGAGAAATTGCAGATGGGGTGAACAGTCATCGGGAATGGCTGCTTGCTTGACTCCCAAATAAATGACAAACGCCCCTGAGGCTTCTGGTAATTTGTCTACTCTCTGTTTATATCCTGAAAAAAGAGATTGGTTGTCAGACGATAGGTTGAGTAACTTGACTAAATTTTGTACCGTGACGTTAGTAACTATTTCATCAGCATGTTCTATGCTAATTTTATCTGTTTTTTGATCCCGAACTATTACCGAGACAGCTTTGCCCTGTTGAGTCTGAATTTCTTCTACACTATGGCGCATCAATAATTTTCCGCCGTATTTCTCTAAGCCAGCAACCAGGCGATCGCTTAATACCTGCATACTACCTTGAAGATGAAATAATCCTTGGGGTGCTTGGGAGACAGCTAAAGCCGTTGCAGCGTAGAGCAAAGCAGTTTCGTCAGCACTTACCTGGGAATATAGTTTAAGCTGCATATCGAGGAAAGTTTTCAGTCTTTGATCCTCAGCTAAACCATAAAGCTTCAGGGCATCTGTTACCGTCATCAAAGTGAAAGGAACAGTAACCAAAGTATCTAATCTCACTGAGGAAACTAGTTGCCAGAAATCCCAAAGATTGCGGGGTGGTAACACCGGATCTCTACCCTGAAACTTCCAACTAGCGGTGAATAATTTGTTTAATAATTGCCAAAATGGCTCACTACCTGGAAATTGCTTTTGTCTTTCCTCTTGCCATTTAATCGGATCTCGCCACACATGAATCGGCTCGCTTTCTCCTGGCAAAAATACAGCACAGGCGGGATCGCATTTAGTTGCCGTCGGTGGTTCAATTTTTAATTCTTGAAAAATTCGCTGGTGAATCCCTCCAGGTTCTAATCCTGCTACCTGAGTTGCACCGACATCAAAGATAAAATCGCGACGTTTGAAAGTAGAAGCGCAACCTCCTGGAGCGATCGCTTGATCATAGATTTTGACGTCATAACCTCGTTTCGCCAGTAAAGCGCCGGCGGTTAATCCGCCAATTCCTGCACCAACTACGATTACACGAGATTTTTGCTTTTGAGGTAGCCCAGTCTTCATTTAAATTTTATTCTTTACATTTTTTAACAGTCACTTATTATCTTTTCATAATTTCCACTATTTAGGTAAATCAAATTGTTCAACTCACTCAAAAAAATATCAGGGTTCGTGCTTCGTCAATATTTAGCGAAGCACGAACCACCTTATTTAAACTCTAGTTTTTCTTTTTTGCTTGCGATAAACAGCTCGTCGAACTGATGTCAGCTATGTTTATGCAGCTTCTCCTTCAGCTGGTGGGAGAAGAGACTGGGGCAATTCATCTAAGGTTTGGTTGACTGCCTCACAAAAGGATTTCATTTGTAAAACTGTCATGGTGGGTTCAGCTTGACCCTTTTCCCAACGACGAATTGTAGATACGGCTACACCGATATCTCTTGCTAACTGTTCTTGAGATAATTGTGCTGTCAACCTTAATTGTTTGAATGGAGAATTGGTTTTTTGTGGTTGACAGCACAATTATCTCAAGAACAGTTAGCAAGAGATATCGGTGTAGCCGTATCTACAATTCGTCGTTGGGAAAAGGGTCAAGCTGAACCCACCATGACAGTTTTACA
>JASJDR010000329.1 GCA_030065615.1 Xenococcus sp. MO_188.B8
GCACCATAAACAATCAACTCAGCATCAGCAACTAACCAGAACTGGCGGGGACGAATCGGTGGTGCCGAGGCGGAGAAACGCAGCGAGTAGCTGGGATTTGCGCATACGGCTATAAGGGGTTTGAGTAGCAACTGTACAGAAAACCACGGTAAGGCTGTATAGCTTGCCGCACAAGCCTTTCAGACCTCAAAAAAATCTTGGCTAACTCGATACTAGAATCACAATACTCTACCAAAGCTCCAAATCTTCTAGTTCATCTCTAGATTCATCATTGCGTAATGGTCGCATCCGTCCATCCTTCAATTCTTCAGGTAAATGAAACTGATAGCGACCTAACATATTAATATGAGAATATGCCAAGGGAGATAAGCGAGCTAAATCTTCATCTTTAATTTCCCAGCCAAGGGAGCGTAACTGATTTAAACCGGTATCCATGTAATAGGTATTCCATAAAACTAGCACATTGACCACTAACCCTAAAGTTCCTAACTGCTCTTCCTGACCTTCACGGTAACGCTGACGTACCTCACCACGACGACCATGAAATACGGCTCTAGATATACTGTGACGACTTTCTCCGCGATTGAGTTGAGTTAGAATTCGACGACGGTAAGCTCGATCATCTACAAAGTTGAGCAAATACAAAGTTTTGCTAATTTTTCCCAATTCTCCAATCGCTTTAGCAATAGTCGAAGGTTTTTGGCCTCGATGTAAAGCCGGCATAATTTCCCAAGCGCTGACTGTTCCTCGTTTTAGCGAACCAGCTACTCGTAACATATCATCCCAATTCTGCTCGATTAATTCGACTCTGACTGTTTGTCTGGCTAGGTTATCCAAAATGCCATAATCAGCTTTCTTATCGAGCCTCCAGAAACGAGCTTCGCCAGCATCTGCTAAACGAGGCGAAAATTGATAGCCCAACAACCAAAACAAACCAAAAACAACATCACTGTACCCAGAAGTATCTGTCATCAATTCTCTCGGACGCAGACTGGTTTGCTGTTCCAATAATCCTACCAATACCGCTAAGGAATCTCTCAAAGTACCAGGGATAACTAAACTGTGAAAGCCCGTGAACTGGTCAGAAGTGTAATTATAGTAAGTGATTCCCCGACCTTGACCGAAATATTTACTGTTGGCTCCGGCATTGAGTGTGCGCACCGGAACAACAAATCGCATTCCATCAGCGGAAGCCACTTCACCACCACCCCAGCTTTTTACCAGAGGAATTTTCCCTTGGGCATCAACTAACCGCGCATTAGCTTTAATTATGGTTTCCGGGCGAAAGTAGTTCTGTTCAACCCAAGACAACCGACCTCTGGTAAGAGCAGGATTTCCTTTACTTACCAAGGGGGAAAATCCAATATTACAACCTTGAGCAATGAGTACGGCACAGATACTAATGGAAAGGTCACTAACTCTAGCAAAGCTTTCATTGAGATGGGTAAATTCCTCCATAAACCCAGTCTTAGCATTAATTTCCAGTAAGACTTCGGGTAATTCCACATGGGGCAAGAGTGATTCTAGCTTTTCCTTAAGTTTTAAATAACTCTCTGGCTCCTCTAATTTATCCAGATTGCTAATGGTAAGAGTCTCTTTCCCCTTCTTATCAACTTCAATTCTGACTTCTGAGTTGTGAGGTAGATTTTCGGCAGTTCTCGAGTAAGCTTGGTCTAGTTGCTGAGAGAGGGTCAAGATTTCTGGTTCGGGTTGGGGATTTAGATTCAAAGTACGACAAACTGACGCACGGGCCGATTCCCAAGCTTGACCTTGTAAAAGTTTGGCACGGGGATTACTCCATCGTTCGCTGGGGGTAACAAACAAATCACGACGGCGCAATCCTTGTAATAACTGTTCTAAAACGCAGAAAGTATAAGCACGACGGTCAATATTACCATCTTCTGTTACTACCCAATTCGCCCATTTTTTATCAACTATCTTTAAAGGTGCGGCATCCATTTTTGGTTTTCTTTGACCTTCAATCGATTGCAGAAACTGCCATGCTTCAAGGATTTTTTGACCAGCCTGATTGCCTTCAAAATCAATGATTGAAAGTAATTTGGGCAAAAAACGACGAACTGCACGCCATTGTTGGATTAATTCAGTGTAATAGTTATCTTCTGGAGGACGAGCTAATTCTTCAACACTAGCAATAGCTGAGCGGGTATTAGAGCGGAGTAAATACTTTGCCAGACAATCTAGCTCCTCGATTTCGAGCTGGGCTGCTAAATAATTGACTACCCCTTGAGGGACATCGATAGGATTGATTAAAAATGTGCCCAAAAAGCGCACTGTACATAATTGGATGGCAAACCCCAATCGATTATGATCGCCACGGCGTTTTTGAACTAATTGCTGAGCTGTATCATCAAGATGAAAGTAGTGGCCCAACTGAACCGCTGTTGGTTCGCCTACATAACGCCCATAACTATGCTGTTGTTCTGAAGTGAGAAACCGAGACGACACCAACTCTTACTGAATAATGTACCAGTCAAACTATAGTCTATTTGGTACAGTAAAAAGTAACGGCAGCATCAGGGTTTGAGCCTCCTCTGTCCGGGAGGGTTTAAATGGTACAGAAGGTAGCTATTTACTGTCGAGTTTCGACTACGGATCAATCTTGCTCCCGTCAGGAACGAGACCTATTAGATTATGCCCAGAAAGCCGGTTACTCCGTTGTTGGTGTGTGGAAAGAAACGGGTTCGGGAACTAAAAATAATCGCACACAACGAAAAGAAGTCATGAGTTTAGCTCAGGCTCGTAAAATAGATGGGATATTAGTGACAGAATTAACTCGTTGGGGTCGCTCAACTATCGACCTGATAACTACCCTACAGGATTTAGCTCATTGGGGAGTATCGGTGATCGCTACGACAGGACTTCAGTTCGATTTGACCACACCTCAAGGAAAATTGATTGCTTCAGTAATGGCTTCATTAGCTGAGTTTGAGCGAGATTTAGTCAGAGAAAGAGTTCGTTCTGGGTTAGCAGCTGCTAAGGCCAAAGGGAAGAAGTTAGGTCGCAGGCCAGGACAAAGAGTTAAAGCTGATAAGTATGGACCTAAGGTTTTGCAGATGGTTTCTGAGGGGCATTCTTATCGTTACATAGCTCGTGAACTTAATCTGAGTAAGACGACAGTGAATGACATTGTTCAGCGACAGCGTAGAACTTGAAATAGAAGTTTCAAGGTTTGAGTTAGGCTACAATCTAATTAGTGACTGTATCAAAAAAAGGGTATAGAGATGTGGCTAGAATATGCCCTAGACAAAGATAATAATCCAGTTTCAATTAAAGATGTTAAGCGAGGAAGAACCAACCTTCGATGTCCTTATTGTGGACGAGAATTGATTGTCAAAAAAGGTCAAATCAAGAAGCATCATTTTTCTCATGTCAACGAAATTTGTAACGCTATTAGTAGAAAAGCTCTTGTAGGCTTACCGTTATACGATTCTTTTGATTTGGGTTTATCACCAAAATATTTAGAGTTTCTTAATGAGGCTTGGGAGCAAGGAAAGTACCAGAAATACCCAAATAATCCTCGGATTCCTCTATTTCTGCCCGTTGATGTCGAACCGCTGGAAGAAATAGGGGTTTTTAGATGGAATGATTGGCGTAGGATGTCTGAGTTTACTAAGCTGGGAAAAATAGTAGTTGGGGGTCTTTCTCTGAATCTATTTAATCAGGAGCAGGAATTAAGATTAAAATCTAGATTAGAATTTCTAGAAGAGCAAATTATCAAATCAAAATCTGAATCAGCTTCTGAAGACTTAAGCTATGCCATAACTGACTATAGGCTTTATCGAGAACAATATCGAAAGATTCTCAGAGCTAGCCTTTATTTTTTCGAGATTAAAGCTGATAACGGTATTTCTCATAAGATTGGGGTGACTTTTGGAGATATTGAGCAATCTATTTCCGAAATTAAATTAGATTTAAATCAGCATTTCGACACTGTATCAATTAAAGGCTTAGGATTTTGGAGTAATAGAGGCAATATTGAATATTATTTCCAACATCGCTACCAAGCATTTAATTATTCTCTTGGTAATAACGCCAGCTATTTTAAGTTTGATGATGTTAAGCCGGTTCTTCGAGATTTGCGACGAATGAAGCCTAAACAATTATGCGAACGTGAACGAGAAATTCTGGAGGACAAAGCATTAGACAAGGTTTTACTATCTCTTTATATCCGTCATGGAATGCAGAAATCCGAAGCTCATATTGGTCGTCCATTAGCTCAACGCGAATCTACCGAAAAGTTTCTTGCCAAACCAAAAAATCAAGTGGTGATTGCTGTATTAAAAAAAGGGTTGTCTCTACGTCAAACTGCATCTGAAGCGGGAGTATCAGTTAATACTGTGAGAAAAGTCAAAGCTGCCTTGGAACAAAATCGTGACCCTTGAAAATCATACGCAGCAAGCAATACAGCCTTAGCGTGGTTTTCTGTACAGTTGCTACTCAAACCCCTATCTCGGCATAAACATGATGATTCTCGGCATTCTCGTTATATGTCTTGATTACTGCACTACTCAGGCTGAGATTCTGTCCTAAGTTCTGAAAGATGCCACCATTGTTATTAATCCAAATGCTGAAGATGAGAACAGTAATGGCGATCGCGAGTACCCAATATTCCCCTGCACCACCAGTTTTCAGTCTCCGGCGCGGATTCGAGCCAGCAACCGCCCAGTATTGAGCCGGATAAAATAACTGCACACCTTTCTTAGTCAGAGTATCGGAAACACAGGCTACTAAATGCCCAAAGGGAAGCACGGCGGCTGTTAAGAGGTGATTGAAATGATAGCCGATGGGAAAGGCGATCGCTGCGATAACAGCAGTAGCCAGTAATGAATGAGTGATAGTCCGGTGGGGAAAGTTATCCTCAAGCCAATTACTCAGAGGAAAGCAGATCTGACCGATGGTGCTAGTGGTGGTATCGAGATCGGGAAGCTGGGAGCCAAGAAGCGCCAAGCCGAGAGCTAGGGGGTTATCTGTGCCTAGTCCGAAGGTGAGAGAAGCTGCGGATACTGCGATCGCGCCGTGGGTAATCGAGAGCATGGGCGGTAACAAGTGGAGTTATTACCAGTTTGAGTTGATAAGGTGCGATCGTCAGTTATTGGGGTCACTGGAAACAACAAGCTGATTAGGAGAAAACAATATTGGACTTAACTTGGAGGTTTTTTAGTTAGCTCAAAAATTAAATCCTCATCGGGTTCATCTTTAAGTTTTCCATTACTCAAACGTGTAAGTTTCCTGATACTGAGTTCGACTTGTGAATTGTCTTCTAACTGTTCAATTAAAAAATCAAGATATTTCACTACAGCTTGTCTGGCTTTTCCTTTCTTTTTCCAGACTTGTGCATCTTCTAAGCTATTAGTAATACCGATAAATTCTTCATCGTCTTCCCCCAGAGAAAAATCGGCAGCGTAAGCTTTAGCCTCAGGTAATAATAGTAAAACATAACCTAAATGTCCCTGCCGAGAACTGCCAAATCCTTTAGCCATCTTTATCGTTTCAACTCATCTCTTGCCTTAGTTTATAGGATGGTCATTACCCTGGTACAACTCACAATTTTGCGATCGCGGCATGAGTGATACTTAACATTACTGTCCTAACCTCTTCTGAGCACCCTTTATCGAACCTAACTGCTTCGCACCCATCAAGACAGCTAGACTCACACCACCAAAGATATAGAGAGATCTATTTCTCGTACCCATGCCCACAAATCGCAGCACGGCAAAGAACATAATAAGCGCAAAGAAAATAGGCATAATATTTATATACTGCGTGTGCTGACTACTTTGCTTGATACCTAACTTCTCATTCCTGATAACTTTACGAGCAAGTAACGGATTCCTACCAGCTAAAGGTTGTAATTCTGCCAGTTGAGATTTAGTCAGAGTTAGTCCTTGGCGCTCGGCTTCAGCTTCCATGATGGCTCGAATATCACGATCGCTCGGCAGATCTAATTCAACCTCCAGCATTTCGAGATAAATCTCTTTCTTCGGATTGACAACCGCTAAGCACACAACAATTACACCAGCCGCCATCATATCTTCTAACCAATATCTGATAGAAGTAGTTAACCGTTTGGCTTCAGGAAGAATTAATAAGGTATCTTCACCAGAGTTCTCCAAGATCTCATCTTTGAGAGCATCAACAGTGAGAATTTTGTCTGTTGACTCATCTCTAGTGGGGATATTTAGATTAAACGCGATCGCCTGGAAGAATTTCTTGAGACTACCCTTATAAGTCGCGATCGCCGTGTTATACTCATCCAACATCTCACTAAATGTAACGGCTTGCAAAAACTAAACCCTCGGCTCGCAAAAACTGCCGTTTTCGGCTCAGATTATTTTGCAAAAACGATCCGTTTCGGCTCACAATATCTGCAAATGGACTCACATTATTTGCAAACGGCTCA
>JASJDR010000094.1 GCA_030065615.1 Xenococcus sp. MO_188.B8
TCTTCAACTTGGGATGGGGCTAAGGGCATATTTCTGGTCTTGAATTTCAGTTTTCTCGCTTTTGCCAACTATCCCTCTTATCTTAAATCTATATGGGTATCTTCTTTCCCAGAAATCACCTAAACCGCTTCTCCAGTTGATGGTAAAGCTGGGACTAAGTACGAGAAATCTAATACAAGTTACAAACATTCTAGAGATAGGGAAGATAGGGCAGTGTGCGAAGACAAAGGGGAAAATGAGAAAACAAAAAACTTAACTCCCCCCATCCTTCCTTGTCCACCCCCTCTCCCCACACTCTCTACCTTCTTCCCACACTCCCCCATTTCACCTAACTAGTAATTTATAAATACTGAATCGACGCTCTAGGCAAAATGGGTGTAAAATCAAGGACGAAATTGGCAAACAATTATGAGCTCGCTATCAGCAAATGTGAAGGAAGACCAAGAATTAGGAATACCTGATTAAAATTTTACTCAAAAGGACTCGTATGTTGTTTTATGAATTGTTTAACGAGTTAATACCAAATCAGATTTAGATACCCCACTTAAAAATTAGATAAGACAGAGGACAGAAGGATTTTATCAGTAACAAAGAAAAAGGGGTTTTAAGATGCGGATTTGGTATAACAAAATATTGATAACCAAGCCAAAAACTACAAAGGAGAACTAGTTTAGTAAAACTATGTTCTCCTATTTGATAGCTAGTATTAAGAATTACTACTGAATTAAAGAGACTAGAGAAATTATTGTGTATCGGTGATGTGCAAAATTTTAGGTCTTGTTCGCTAATAAGCAAGAGTTTCAAGTGTTTCTTTGAGGTAACGGCGCACCATTAAATCTAAATCACTTTGCTCATTAATGTCTTGTTCTTGTTGCCAACGTTTGAATCCAGAGCTTTTTGCGATCGCGAAACGTAAATTTGACCAGATTTCCAAATCTTGACTCGCTTGTTCTACCTTATAGATATTTGAATTTGTCATATATAACTTGCTTTCTAATAATAGCTTTATCTTCCAAGATAACCTAATGAGAAAAATTAAGTTGTAAGACTTATTACAGAAGTTAACAAATTTGAGCAAATTTATCATATTTTAATCACAATGATAAAGTCGATAACGATAACCGGCAGCTCTGAGTTTTTTAAAGTTTTGATCTCTCGAACAACCCTGCTTTCCAAGCTTAGGTGGTGCGGCAAAATTCACTACCCAAACATCTAGGGGACGAGGTAACAAAGCTAAATTACGATGTAAACTCTCTGTAACCAAATGAGCTTTGGCGTCTCCGTCTTTATGAAGTAACAGAAACCATGGTAAATTTTTCTCTTTATGTTCTGCTATTTTCTCTGCTTCGAGCAAGCGATTCCATTCCCAAGCAATTCCCATAATTTCCCCTGTTTGTTCATGGGTTTTATGGACTATGGTGATTAAAGTTGGTACTTGAGGATTTAGTTTTTGTGCTGCCATCATCACCGGTACAACTAGATCGGGACGATCTGTTTTTTGATAAGCATAGTTATTGATAATGGTCAAACTACCAGCAAAACCAATCAATAAAGTGAAAATTACCAAATATTTCCTAGATAAAGATTTATTTTGCCAAATATAACTGAAAACTCCAGCTACAAACATTAAAACAGCGGGAAAATAGAAAAACTGAAACCGAGCTGCTAAGGTCAAATCGCGATCGCCGAAATAAACAAAAATCAGAATTAAGACCATAGCAGAAATCACATACTTACCAATCACCTCTATCAATAAATTTTCAGCAGAGCCTGATTGCTGTTTTAAATATTGCGCAATAGTAAAGAGTAGCCACAGTAAAATAATTAATAAAATAATTCCTGAGATGATTGTGACCCAGATAGGAGTGCCTTCAATGGGTAATAAAACTAGCATTGTTCCAATCCAGCCCGTAAGTCGGAGTATTGGTTCATAAAACTGACTAGACCAATGATTACCATGACTTGTCCAATCTGTAAGTTGATTATCGGGGATATTGAGCCAGGTATAAACCCAAACTAAACAACCTGCCATTGTTCCGAGAATGGCAATGCCAATGTTGCGCCATTTTTTTTTGAATACTGGGAGATGGGATGAGGAAGTAAGGGAAGATCGGGAGGTGAGATCTTTGAGGAAAAAAGTCAGTAAAACTAGGATTTCAGTGACGAGGGTAAGGGCAAAAAAATAGTGGGTTGCGACTCCTAAGCTATTAATTACGATCCAGATCAAGGTTAAAGAAATCGGGATTTGTTGCTGTTTTTTGACGGATTTTACGGCAACAGTTAAACAAGATAGAGAGGCAATAACTAATAAAATAACAAAAGTGTAATGACGAGTTTCCTGGGCTAAATAAACTCCATAGGGAGATAATGCCATTAAAGCTGCGGCTAATTGTCCAGCGATCAGAGAATTACTGATTAATAATCCAAAACCAAACATGGCAGGAATTGCCAAGATTCCCAATCCGGCACTTAGCGATCGCGCTAATCCCAGAGATACTAAATTTTCGGGATGAGAAAACAGTTTTAACCAGAGATGATTTAAAACAAAATACACAGGAGGATGGGTACTTTCTCCCAACAAATTACTAATTACATCTTGAATGCCAGTTTCACTAGAGATTCTCACCGGTTCTAGCAGAGTCTCAAGAGTAATAACTTTTTCTAGAGGAATCGTTAGAAAACTATTGCCCAAACTGAATACTAATGTCGCCCATTCGTCAGCCCAAGGGGGTTTAACCTCTAAATTAGTAAAGCGTAAACTAGCTCCCAGGACAATCCACAATAGAAGCAAACAACCATGAATCCAAATATTTTTGTTGGTCTGAGAATGAGGCATAAATTAGTAGAGAGGCGAAGTGTTGCGTCTGTTTCAGGTCATAAACGAAATATATTTCTCACACTTTAGTGTTTTTAACTGTGATGAGCAATGAAAATTTTAATTACTACCTCTGTTGCTCTCGAACATCAAGAATTCTTTTCGTTGGCTGTTCACGTTAAGAGATAAAAAGGTATTTATAGCAACTTTCATCATCGTGAGGGACAAAAAAATGAATCATACCGCAACCTTAACCCACGCACTTAAAGAATGGGCGATCGCTGTTGATGCTTTAGCAGCAGGAAAAACTATTATGTTATTGCGCAAGGGGGGAATCCGCGAAGATCATAAAAATTTTCAAGTCCAACACCAACAAGTCTGGCTATATCCTACCTACGAACATCAAAAACCCCATTTACTCAAACCAGAATACGCGACCAAAGTAACAATAGTAGAGTCGGGTTGGCATCCTGAAACTGTCAAGATTCGTAGCTATGCCGAAATTACTCAGGTTATATCTGTGAATACTTTAGAAACCTTACAAGCATTACAACCATATCATATCTGGAATGAGCAAATGGTACGCGATCGCTTAAAATGGAAAACTAGTCAACCCTTATCGGTTCTTTTGTTACGAGTTTATAATCTGCCCCAACCTCTGGGTATTTCTTACAATAGTAATTATGGGGGTTGCAAATCTTGGATTGATTTAGCTCAGCCTATTCCTTTAGTCGGTTTAATGCCTATTTTAGATGATCATACCTATCAAAGTCAGGTAAGAGAGATTATCAGTAAAACTCATTGAATTTTCAAGGTAGTTTTACATAATAAGAAATTGTGAATAAATTCCGTATTTTTCAGCATGACATTTTAGCAAAACTAAATTTTAGTAGTAGAGGTATGATCTATATGTATGTAATGTATAGAAGAACCCTTTATCTTTAATTTCTATTCAGTTACTCTATCTGATTCCAAACTATGAATTACCGAACTATTTCTGATGCGCCTCCATATATTCAGCATACAGATATTTTGATGTCCAGAATGTCTAATCGTTATCGAGTAGTGGTTGCTGTCGCTAAACGAGCCAAACAAAAACAATATTGGGATGAAGATGCAGAATTATCTACCAAAGCATCTAAAGTAAAAAGTATTTCCCAAACAATTAAGGAAATGGCTGATGAGTTACTTCTCGAAGATACACTTTCCTAATGATAGCCAGATATTTTACAACCTATTCTCATCCAGTTATACTTTAAACTAATAGTTTATCGTCAGAGATTAGATTTTTTTCTGGCTGCTAGCTCCTAGCTGATTGCCCCTTATCTTGTCTCTTAAACCAGGACCAGATTCCAAACTATAAGCTTGAAGTACGACTATCGATTTCGACTCGCACGCTTGTCCTCGAAAGAGTATTCCTTAGCCGAGGAAACGGCGTGCGTTCCTTCGATTTGAGAATACAATGAGCAAAAATTTTGCAGTCTCTTTCGTCAAAGACACATCATTTAAACTCAACAATTGCAAAAACTATAGCAATCCTATTTTATTTGAGAGATATTGCAATTCTCAGACTGATGAGGTACAAAGCTTTTAGTTTTGAGACGAGAAATTAATTCAAGATCTAGGTTTCAATTTTGCATTTTTAACTGTTCAAATCCTCCCAGAACAATTAACCAAACCGATACTATGATCCAATGAGCTATTACAGCAGTCCAAAGAGAACCACTATGATAATAAACAATTGTGCAAATAACCCCTAAAAAAGACGCTAGAACCAAAAATATTGGCTTAAAAAATACTTCTTTTTTGGCAGGAGAAAGAGTCATGCCATTTAAAGGATGAGAAACAACGAATAAAATCAAACTTATCAGAATCCAGCTAGATAAATTAATCGTACTTACCTTCTCTAAAGGATGGGGTATTAATATAGTCCTAAACAATAATTCTTCCATAATAGAGGGAAAAAATAAAGATACGATTATAAGCTTAAAAATTATGTTCCAACGATTAATTATATTAACTTGCAAAAAATTAAATCTAAAACCTAATAATAAAGCGATCGCGGTATAAAGTACAAGCAATAACAATAATTCCAACCAATCTTCTCTATTCGGAATAGTCAAAATTGCCTGAATGATCCGTTCTTTAATTAGTAAAAATACTCTAGTTATATAATGCATTTAATTCCCCAATTTCTGAAGATCAACAATCCTATAAATAGCAGCAAGAGGATAAATAATTATAACCAGAAGTTGATATTGGTCTAACATTTCATCGAATTTGTCCCCAGGATAACTTTTTGATGATGATTACCGCGATCGCAGTTTATATGAATACCTATTTTTAATTACCCATTACTTTTGCCCAGACTTTTTCAAGATATCGAGAGTTAACTGATCGGGCTCACCTTCAAAATACTTAACAAGTGCATCCTGAAAAAGCTGATTATCTGTTGTAGCCTCAAGGAACAAAGTCATAGAAGAGCGAAATTTAAGATTGTCGGGATAATCAAAAATTTGCTTGATACTACGATCTTCTAGGTCAAGAACTAGCTTAGTGCACTGTTTTAATCTAGCGCCTAGAAGGGGATTTTTTCCATAAGCTTGAGCTTCTTCTAGAGATGAAATCGCAAACTGCTGCGCCGTCGAGCTTCGAGCTAAACCCTTGATTTGTGGAAATATATACCACATCCAGTGACCAGTTTTTATCCCCTGTTTTAGTTCCTGTAGAACCGCTTCATAAATAGGTTCCTGTGCATCTATAAAGCGTTGCAGATTGTAAGTATCAGGCATTAGCTCTTATTCTTATGATTTCTCTAGAGTTATAGTCATTTTAATTGACCTGGGATCTTGATAAAAGTTGAGATATGGGTTGAGAATCATCGATTAAACTAGTGCCTTGAGTAATGACTGTAACTTCAATTGAATTTCAATAAATTCTTTATCGGGATTGGAGCCGGAAACAATGCCAGCTCCAGCATAAAGACGAGCATGTTTGCCCTCTATTAAAGCTGAGCGAATGCCGACAATAAATTCACTATTGCCTTGATGATCAATCCATCCTAAAGGTGCAGCGTATAAAGAGCGATCAAATTTTTCATAGTGACGAATTCTTTCGCAAGCAATTTCTGTCCCAACCCCTGCTACTGCTGGGGTAGGATGAAGTTGGGCTACGATGTCTAAAGGCTCAATATCTTTAGGTAAATGAGCATAAATAGGAGTCCAAAGATGTTGAATATTTGATAGTTGCAATAACTGTAGAGGTAATTGATAGGGTTTGAGCCCCATTTGTCGCAAACGATCAATCAAAAAGTCACTGACTGCTTGATGTTCTCTTTTTTCTTTTCTACTTCTTAATAGTAAATTCGACCATTGTACGTCTTCCGCATTGGTTTTGCCTCTGGGAGCTGAACCAGCTAATGCGTCAGTCACTAACTGTCTATTTTGAATACTAACTAAACGTTCTGGACTAGCCCCAATAAAGTTTTTTCCCTGGCCATTGGCAATAGAAAAAATATAACAATCAGGATGGCGCTCCCGTAAATTGTGAAGAGATTGGATCACCCGAAAAGGAATCAGGGAGGTAATATCTGTAGCTTGGGCTATTACTATTTTACTAAATTCATTTACCGCGATCGACTCTAAAGCAGAGCCAACTACATTTCTAAAATATTGAGAATGCTCGGTCGAAAAAATATTTTTTTGATTCCAGTTGGATTCAATATTGTCATTAACTATTAACTGTTCTTGTTCCTGCCAATCAATAGTTACAATTTTATAGTTCAAGTTACGAATTATTTTCGCTTCTTGCTGAGAATTTCTTAGGGGATAATTAACAATTAAAAAACATTTTTTATTCTTCTTTATAAGTTGGAAACGAGGTAAGAAAACTGTGGCTGGAGGGAAATCGTTATCCTCAGCAGAGGCATCAGAGAAAAAAGAAAAACTACAAAAAATCCTGGGAGCACTGCCCGATAAGGAAATTTCTCCTTTACTGATAATTTGCTTAAAACAATCATCAATAAAGTTTTGAGTTTTGTTAAATCTGTCTTCTGATCTTATAATGCACCTTTTGGTAATTCCACAAGCAGCAATTGATTCTTTTTTATTAGGATTTTCCCAGTAAAAATATACTGTATCTTTAGTAGTAAAATTCTGTAAAAAAGCCAAAGGATCTACTAAAGGAATCTTTTGGACATAACTAAGGATTTTTGTATATTTAGTTACAGTAAATTGTAATGGCTTATTATCCCAAAAATCATCGAAGTCCCCAATGTTTAGAACCCGATTAGGTTCCTCTTGAGATATAACGGGCATAGTTATTTTTGATTGTGTCATTCCAAAGGAAAACTTAAATGAAAATATTTTTTAATAAATTTTTTTTGCTATTTAGTTACTAACTAAACAAAAATCTTAGACAACGAATCTTAAGTTATGATTCACTGCTTGACTACTTGCTTTCGGTAGTTATCGCTAGTTCACTTGATTCTTGAGATTCAGCATTCTTGTATCATGTTACTTATCAAATTGTATAAATACTTGGTCAAAAAACACAATACCTGAATTCAATATCTAGTATGCTCCACCATAATCATGAATTTTCGTAAAACTACGTAAACTTTCATTCAAATAACTGATAGGGTACAAAACGATGCTTTAATCATTGTCTAGTTGTTATTGCTCAAGTCTTCTGTTATCTATGACCACCAAGCAAGCAACCAAAGAAAAATCTCAACTCTGGCTAGCTGCCATTAAACCTCCTATATATAGTGTTGCTATTGTGCCGATTGCCGTCGGAACAGTAGTCGCTTTGGTGGAAAATCATCTTTGGGATCTCCGAATTTGTTTGACTTTTTTCGGCTCGGCAATTCTGATTATTGCTTGGCTCAATCTAAGTAACGATGTTTTTGATGCTGATACCGGAATTGATGTTAATAAGTCTCATTCAGTGGTCAACCTCACCCAGAATAAGTCTTTAGTTTTCTGGATTAGTAATTTCTGCTTAATAATCGGTTTTTGCGGTATCTTGGCAATTTCTTGGTGGCAACAAGATTGGATGGTACTAGGCTTGATTTTACTATGCTCTGCCTTAGGTTATGCCTATCAAGGCCCTCCTTTTCGTTTAGGTTATCAAGGCTTAGGAGAAATTATCTGTTTCTTCGCATTTGGCCCTGGGGCAGTATCCGCTGCTTATTATGCCCAAACACAGACCTTTTCTCGGTTCTGTTTGGCTTCAGCCATTGTAATTGGTATTAGTACTTCGATTATCTTATTTTGTTCCCATTTTCACCAAATAGAAGATGATCTAGCAGCAGGAAAGCGATCGCCTATTGTTCGTCTCGGGACAGCTAAAGGAGCCCAAGTGTTAACTTGGTTAACTGCGAGTATCTACATAATCACTGGATTTTTTTGTATTACGGGCGATTTCCCGAACGGAAGTTTGCTAATTTTGGCTAGTCTACCTTTTGCTTATAAATTAGTTACCCATGTCAACCAAAATCACGCTGCTCCGCAACAGGTTAGTAATAGTAAGTTTATGGCTGTCAATCTTTACATTATGAGTTCTGGATTATTAATTTTGGGATTCATGCTTTCTTCTTGGTTAAAATTTTAATCATGCTCTTGATTTAAAGGTAATAATGAGTTGACAATTTAAATATTATCTAAATTAATTTATTTGGATAATTATAAGGAAAATTTATAGTTCTAGTTTAAGTTTGCAGCAACTCGCCATAATTTTTAGTGAGACAGTATCAATGCAACCTGAATATTTAAGCTCAAGCAATAGTTATTCATCTAAGCAAACTAACAATATTGATCAACAGGGAGGCGCAGGTTTCCCCTCGTTAACCCATCCCCCATCCTCCTATTCTTCTCATCTTCGTGGGAATTACCCTCAAATGGATATAACAATGGCAAGCAAGGATCGGCTCAATCAAGGTCTTGACAATGTTCATCACAAGACCTGTGAGTTGGGCTTAGAAGCTCCAATCAAAGCGAATAATAGCAACTCTAAGTTACGAGTCAATAGCGATCTTAGTGCTTTGGGCATAGTTTTAAATTGGTTTGAAAGTTTAAAAAAGCCCTTTATATCTCGTCGAGTATGGATTGAATGTCAAACTGTATTGGGAGAAGCTTTTGATAATGCGGTTATCCATGCTCATCAAGGTTTATCTTCCGAGACTGCTATTGAGATTGAGGTCAAAATTTTGAGTCAATTAATAATTATCAAAGTTTGGGATCAAGGGCCAGGATTTGATCTAAGATCTCAAAGATTAAAGGTGTCTCAGGGAGTCGATGATTATGCTGAACATGGTCGAGGAGTACAAATTTTTGAAAAGGTAGCGGATTATTTTAATTATGGCGCTGAGCAAGATGGGAGAAATTGTTTATTGATTATCAAATTTTTTGACCATCAAATCAGTAGAATGTAAAGAATTTTATTGTCAGATTAGCATTTTATTTAATAGCAGATGAATCAGATATGGCGTAAGGGTTTCGCTTTACTACTTAGTACAATCTTGAGTTGCTTCTTAGTCATTGGCATTCAAAATTACACTAGGGCACAACAAACTCCTGTAACTCTTGAAACATCATTATTAACCTTGGAACAAGTAGGGGATAATATCTATGCTTTAATTTCTGATACTGATTATCCTCCTGCTAATGAAAATATTGCGATCTGTAATGCGGGAATTGTCATTGGTGATGACGGAGTTTTAGTAATAGATCCTTTCCATAATCAAGCCTTGGGAAATTTACTACTTTCTGAGGTAGTAAAATTAACAAATTTGCCGGTCAAATATGTTTTGAATACCCATTACCATTTTGATCATACTGGTGGTAATAAGGCGATTAAAGCTCAAGAAATTCCGATTATCGGCAGAGGAACAATTCGGGAAGATATGTTAGCAAAAAACCAAGAATCCGATCCGACTCCTACCGTTCCTAATTTAGTGATTAATAATGATAGTAATATTTGGTTAGGCGAGCGCGTTGTCGAATTGGAAGAAGTAGCTGGTCATTCTGGAGGCACCGATGTCATCGCTTACATTCCCGATGCCCAGGTTTTATTCGCTGGGGATATATTATTCAATCAAAAATTTCCCTATATTGCCGATGGCAATATTCTGGCATGGGAAGCAACTCTCGATCATTTAAAGGCCAAATATCCTGATGCTACTATTATTCCTGGACATGGCGAAATTGGCGATCGCTTTAGTCTGGATAGTTTAAAAGGTTATCTTTATGAATTAGAATTAATGGCTCGCAAATGGCAAGAATTAGGATTATCTGAAGCAGAAGCGATTGCTAGTGCCGAAAAAATTCCCGAAGCCTATCAAGACTATCGATTTCAAGGTTTATATCAAAAGAACCTCAAAACTGCCTATCAACAAATTACTTTAAAATCCGCTCCCAAGTCTTGAAAATCATCTGAGATACCTTTTCAACTTCATAGTATCTGAGGCAGCAACTTCATGGTAAATTTAGATAGTAATAATGGTTCTTAGAAAACTTGAGTATAGAATTACTGTTTAAAGAGGAGGCATAATTCATGGATTTGCGAGTTATTATCGTTCTAGCTCCTTTGGCGATCGCTGCTGGTTGGGCTCTTTTCAACATTGGAACTGCTGCTTTGGCACAATTCCAAAAATATACTGGTCAAGATTCTTAGTTTAAAACTACTACCAGAATAAAATTTAAATTTAAACATTCCCTTGACTGCTACTTACCAGTGGCAGTCGTTTTTTAATATTAGTAGGGCTTAGAAATCACCTAAAAGCCTTAGACTTTAAGCTAACAAGCCAGTAAAGACCATCAACTCGAAGTCACATCAATCAGATGATCAGGGATGAGCCTATAAAAAAGTTATACCAATTTGAATAAAGAAAAGAGCAGATAATGTAGGGGTTTGGCATTGTCAAACCCTTACCTAAATTGTATGTGTCGCAAACATTATTTAATTTGATATTATTGCAGCTAGTCGGGATAAATTAAGCATTCGGGTTTGAACCTCACAATTCTCCCCTAATGCCTCACGACAGTTTTTTGACACTCCCCAGCCCTAAAGGGACGGGAATTCTTGGTTCAACGAGTCTCCGTTAGACGACAGGTTTACACCAACCGCCCAAGAGGGAGTCTCTCCCCAAGCGTGGATTCCGCTATGCCCTAGCGTATTTAACCCTCGTTGCAGAATATTGATTACGTAAACGTAAATAATACCTAGATTGAGTATCTGAGATATCTGAGATATGTTGAATTCTTTTTTTTTCAATTGTCTCAAGTTCCTTTCTCAAGCTTTTCCATTTTTTCGTAACACCTGCTAGTATTTGTGCTGGCTCGTGACGCTTACTAATAATTGATTCAATCTGATTGGCGAAAGTCATAAATTTTATTCTCCCTGTTTATGGCTTATTTATTTTTTAGAGTTACGCCTTCACTTTTATGCAAAATAAAAACCACCAACAAAACGCTTTGTTTGAAATTTTTTCTTGGGCTAAAATTCGTATATCTTCTTTTGCTAAGTTAGCTGCCGATTATCTCAGATAAAAGGATGTTTATTTGGCAAATCAATTACGCGAATACTTCTCTTTGGTTAAGTTCGTCAACACTTAACCAAAACTCATAAAACAGCATTCTTAATTTGTTATGGTGATAGGCAGGCAAGTAAAATTACTCAGGTAACGGGCAGTTTCTGGAGATAACTTTAGCAATGACAATGAGCGCCAAACCAAGTCAAAGTGATCGCTTTATAGAACAGATGATAGAGAGCAAGTTGCGCCGTAATCCCATACTATTATTTGTTTTAGCTTCGGTGCTGGTTCACGTAATCGGATTGATTTTATTCGCCTTAATGGAGCGATCGCAACCCAAGGTACAACTTCGGGAACGAGTTGCGCCGATTGATTTTGTAGTGGTTCCTCCAGAAGATTCATCTGCAGCCACTCCCACCGATCCTCTTCCCCAAGAAGAAACCCAACCCAACAAAGTAAAAGATCCAGAACCCCCAACTCCAGAAACCATTGAGCCTAGCACTCCATCTCAAGCTGTAGCGGTACCCGAAACAATTCCCGAGCCTGCCCCCACTGAACCTGCACCACCAAAAGAAATCCCAGCACCAACCCCCCCGCCACCAGAACCGCCTGTAGCGGCACCCAAGCCAATTACTGAATCTGTCCTCACTGAACCTCAACCACCAAAAGAGATCCCAGCAGCTCCGCCACCCCCACCTGAGCCAATAATACCGCCGTCCCCTGCCAATACTGTTGCCAAACCAGAAAATTCTGCTGAAATCCTCTCGGGTTCGGATGCAGTTTTTGAAGAAACGGAAACTAAAATTCCTGAAATAACTAAATCAGAAAAATCTCCAATAAGTCCTAGAGAACCAGAGAATAGATCTCTGCCGACTCGTTTACCGCCAAAAATCTCCCCAACTCAACCCTTAGCAACAGCTCAGCCTACTACCCTCGCTCCAGAGCCAGAAAACAGCCCCGAAAATAGTTCTGTGGCGACTCGTTTGCCACCAAAAATTACCCCAACTCAACCCTCAGCAACAAATCAACCGGTGACTCCCCCCAGTGTACCTAATAAAAAACCGACAACTTCGGGGGCGGCGAGTTTATTAGGAGGAAACTTAAAACGCTCTTTTGAAGATGATGGAGGAGAGTCATTCTTTAATCTAGAAAATAACGCTCGTCAACTAGCATCTAATCCTGCATTAAACTCCCAGCAGAGCCTTGATATGCGTAAATACTTTGCGGAAATTCAACGAAGAGTAAGACGTAATTGGCATCCTAAGTATGCCGCGCAAGAATATACTACTGTACTCAGTTTTTCCATTCAAAGAAATGGTCAAATCACTTTATTGTCCGTTAGTCGAACCTCAGGTTCTCCTGAGGTAGATCGCGAAGCCCTTGAAGCAGTACAAGATTCTGGCCCTTTCGATCCTTTACCCGCAAATTTTCCAGCAGATATGTTAAATGTTGAATTTAACTTTAATATCTATATATATTAGTTAACTAGTATTAATTAAAATAGTTCGTTTGAATTTATGGAAATAATAGCTCAATTATTTAAAAATGGTGGCGTGGTCATGTATCCCCTTTTGGGGTTGTCAATTCTTTCTCTAGCCATGATTTTAGAGCGATCGCTTTTTTGGTCTCAGGTTTCCCGCCAACAAGAGAAAATTATCAAAACAGCTCTTGCTCTCTACAAAGAAGACACAGAATCTGCGGAAATACTACTTAAGCGCAATCTAAAATTACCCATAGCGCGGATTTTTCTGGTAGCTTTATCCGTCAAGCGATCGACACCACAAAAGTTTAAACTAGCTTTAGAAAGTGCTGCCCAGGCTGAAATTCCCGTCTTGAAAAGGTTTAGTAATGCTTTTGAAACCATAATTAGCATCTCCCCTCTCTTAGGATTGCTGGGGACTGTTTTAGGTTTGATTACTTCTTTGGCTTCTTTGCGTATTGGCGATATTGGCTCATCAGAAGCGACAGGGGTAACCTCAGGAATTGGTGAGGCTTTAACCTCTACCGCTGCAGGTTTAGTTATTGCTATTTTCACCCTGTTTTTTGCCAGTATGTTTCGGGGGCTATATTTGCAACAACTAGCTTTAATGCAGGAAGTTGGGGGACAATTAGAATTAATACATTTAGAAAAATACGAGCAAAAAGGAGAAACTTACGATGCGCTTACCTGAAGAACCAGATTTACCCCCTAGTATTAATATTGTGCCGATGATCGATGTCATCTTCGCAATTTTAGTCTTTTTTATGGTTTCTAGCTTGTATTTAACTCGTTCTGAAGGGTTACCAGTTAATCTGCCCCGCGCTAAAACCGTCGAAGTCCAAAAAACCCAACAAATCACCGTCAGTCTCGATCGCGATGGTAAATTAACTCTAGATAGTGAGCCGGCAAAACTCGATCAGTTGAAGACTCAGATCGAAAAATTAATTAAAACCGAATCAACTGCAATAGTTGTCGTGAACGCTGATAAAGAAGTCTCTCACGGTGATGTCGTCGCAGTAATCGACCAATTACGCCAAATACCGCAAGTACAACTCGCGATCGCAGCTAAACAACCATAATCATTTATCATTGAGCATTTAACATTGAAAAATAACCCAAAACTCCTGATCCCTCATCCTTTATTATTTGTGGGCAATCGGCTTATTAGTAAATAGATATTTTTTGAGATATTTATCAAAAGTAGCATCTTGCCGACGTATCCATTCTAAAAGCATCGCTGCATGTTCTTTTTCTTCATCTTGATTGTGAGATAAAATTTTCTGGAGTTCTTTATCTCCAGAAGCATTAACTCGTTGATTGTACCAATCAATCGCTTCTAACTCCTCCATCAATGAAGTAATGGCACGGTGCATCTCCCTGGTGTTACCAGTGAGCTCATGAATTGGTTCGTGATAGCCCTCATTGGACATTTAGATTCTCCATTAGATTGTAATAGTGAGATACAGTCTTAAATAGTTTAATTTTGTTTCGAAAAAGTTCAAAAAAACAAATTTAAAAGTTCCAGTAAACTAGGCATTAGGCTCGAAATCTTCTTTTTCCGCTCCGCAAACAGGACAAACCCAATTATCTGGTAAGTCCTCAAAAGCAGTTCCAGGAGGAATTCCATTGTCAGGATCGCCGATATCTGGATCGTATTCGTACTGACATACGGAACAAATATGGGTGGTCATGGTTCTCAATCATCAACACTACATTATGCATTTAACCAAGTTTCACCGGTGAGGTAACAAAAAATACAAATTACTTAACTGAATCTGAGTATGAGTTTTTATTTAGATATATTTTTTATTGATTGTCAATGATCTAAATCACACTAAGCTGAGGTGATTTGAGCCAGACTGGGGGGCAAAGACTATTTATTCATATCTTCTATATGAAATTTTTATTATTTAAAATCCTGCTCCTTCATCGAACTAGAGATCGAGGCTTTACTTTACCGATGGTTATTGGTATTGGACTAATTATGGTCTTACTAAGTTCAGTAGGCTTACTCCAGTCTAGTGAAGAAAACCTGATTGCCATATCTAAAGAGCAATCATCTACTTCTTTGGCAATGGCAGAATTAGGAATAGCGAGATATCGAGAATTGCTCAACAATAATCGAGTGTTAGCAATTTATAGTTTAGACAATCCTGATTGGGGTTGGACGAATACTGACATTTCTAACCAGACCTGCGATGTTATATCTGATGATCCCGGAGGCTGGGCAAATAATACAGATCAGGATGGTTGGCGAGATATAACCTTAACATTAAATGAAAATGTTTATGGTGCTGATCTTAACTTTGACGGTGATCAGATAGATACCATATCAGAGCCGATAGGTAGTTACAGACTTGTTAACTATATTTATGACAATGACGACGATATTGATCCTGCTAACGATGATACCGATACAGATGAAGATGGAATTTTTGATCAAACTAGTGATGCTGCTAACCCTGACGAGCCAAAAGGTATTTTAACTGTTCAAGGTCGTGACAATAGTGATGGTAGTATTGCTCAAATCCAAGTCGATATTCCTATAGGAGTAAATACAGAAGATTTAAATACTCTAGATCCTGGGATTTGGATACATCAAAGTGACGAAGCAGCAATCAATTTTGGAACGATAACTTTCACTTCAGGTAATTTGGTACTATACAGAGCTGCTGGAGTTACTGCTGACGTTAGATGTGCTGATTTTACGCCTCCAGGAACAGTGACAGGAACAGCAGATACAGAATTTATTAGAGATCCTCGCGACTTACCACCTTTGGTAGAACTTCCTGATCCGCCATCACCTTTAGTCCCTGAAGACAAAATAAATATTCTAGAATCAGACGGCGGAGGTGGTTTTGATGATATCGCTGGAGATGGTCGTTTTATTTTTTTTAATCCTGGCGTTGATGATAAAGGTGAATTAATTCTGGGCACTTTGGCTGCGGGTGAAATTACCAACTCAGATGATGCTGGAACTGGTTATACAGGAGATGACCGTTATTATTATTTTGTTGGAGCAGACCTGGATAATCCCTCGGATTTAACAATTAATGATGGTCAAAGTATCATTACGGATGGAGAAGCAGAAGTAATCATCTATGTAGATGGCGATTTAAATATTAATGGCGAAGTAAAGATTGAAAACTCTAGCGATTCTGCGTCATCCCGTTATTTAGAAATACATGTCACGGGTGATGTAAATATAACTAGCAGTGATACGGTTGAGATCAAAGGTTTAATTCATGCTCCTGATGGCACAGTAAATATTACAGGTAGCCCTACCATTGAGCTCACAGGCTCTATCTGGGCTGAAGATTGGGATGGTGCTAATGGAAACGTAATTGTTGATAGCAGTGAATACGAATATTACAGTATCACTCCAGAAAGAACCCCTAGACCTTTAACATATGAACCTACGGGATGGGAACAACAGGAGGCTGAGTAAATTATGTGGCAAAAAATTATTTTACAATCTCAAAGAAAAAAAACTTTACCCGATAAAGGTTTTCTAACTTTAGAAATCATTATTGCAACCCTTGTTGCTTTTGCTTTCCTGATGTCTTCCCTCCAGGCTTTAGTTTTGGGAATGTATTTGAAAGTTCAAGCACAAGAAGACCAAAGAGCCAATCAGTTGATCCAGGAAGATATTGAAGCATTTGCAAGTTTAAGTAGTACATTAAATTTAGATTTGAACACTAATTGTGATCCAATTGATTATAATACTAGTTATGCTTTTGGATTATGGAATTCTTTTGATGATACCGGTACGACTGCTGTTTATGAGCCCGATGAGCCTGTAATTATCTCATTATTATCTGGGGGAGGAGGAGCAGAATTAACCTTGAATCGAACTCATGTAAGTGCTATAAATGGCACCGCTCCTTTCAGAACTCTTGGGATTTATTATCAAGTTAGAAATAACGATAACGATCTTGTTGCCTCTCGTTATATAGAAATGATTCCCGATCAAGCATTACGATGTCCATAAAATCCATCAAAATAATGGTTTTACAGTGTTATACCAACTCGCGTTCATAGATGTAACTTTGAAGTTAGGCAAACAATCTAACGAATCCACATTTAATCAACATTTGACTCGATTCAATACAAATTTGAAAATTACGTTTTAGATTGCGAGTTGGTATTAGGTTAGGCATGAGCAGGATACCTTCAATTGGCGTTGCTGATTTAAAACATAAATTAAAATAGTAATACTAATATAGCTCTTAGGTTTTGGCCCTTGGCTATTAGCCTTTTGAGAACATATTGTATAAGATGATAAATTTGCTTTTCATAGCCTGATGCAGCAACGCCTTTCAATTGTCCTTGCTTCCTCTGCTCCTTGTATTATGTACTTTACTACATCCTCAAAGGAAGGCACGAGTTTTACTGGCCAGATATCCTAAACCTAGACAACAGAAAGCATTGATCCCCAGGAAGCCACGGGCGATTGCGCCATCTCCCAATCCCCAGACAGCAGGATGGACCATCGCACTAATACCCAAACAAGCTGCGACTCCGAGACAAGTGCCAATGGCAAACCATTTAAGAGTTTTATGTCCTAGCAAGAGTGCAATTAAAGCAAAAGGAATCAAAACACTGGCAAAAATTGGATTAAGATTAGTTGTTCCCATCACAACATTCCCTAATTCAGGAAGGGAACTTCCCAGGAGACGAAACGGCCATTGGGGTAAATCAAAAATATATAATCCTTGAAGGAAAAATAGACCAGAGCTACCAAAAATTAAACCGCTATTAAGAGCAAAAGTAAAAGGTAAATAACTACGTAAGAACCAAGCTAACAGATACGAACCAATAACCATTCCTAACTTAGGTAACAATGCTACTGCACCACCATCAAACCAAAAAATAGGATTGAGATAGCCATTGTCTCTTAGCCAACGGAAAAAATCACGAAAACTCAATTCTCCTTGAATCGCTAAATTAACCGCAGCTCCAGCGTCTAAATGACCAGCACCAAAATAATTTAAGACATCATCTTTCTCTTTACGAGCTGATGTTTTCAGAAGATCTAGAATCTCCCCAGGCTCATTAACTCCACTAGCTTTAATTAATGCGGCAACTCCCGCGACATGAGGTGCTGCCATACTAGTTCCTTGGAAACCGACAAAAACTGATTCACCAGTATTAGGATTGATGGTATTTTGTAAAATTTTATTAGTTTCAGTTCCTCCTGGTGCGGCCAAATCAACTCCTGCCCCGTAGTTAGAATAGGGTGCTTTGGCGTCTTCGAGATCGGTAGCAGTTACCCCAATTACTTTAGGATAACGGGCGGGATAGGCGGCAGCATTGAGATTTTCGTTGCCCGCAGCAGCTACAATAACTACTCCTTTATTGTAGGCATAGGCGATCGCTTCTTCTAGTAAGTGACTGGCTCCACCACCACCCAAGCTAAGATTTATTACTTCTGCTCCATTATCAGCGGCAAATTTAATGGCTTCGGCAATATCAGCAACTGTGCCCCCACCATCAGCACTTAAGACTTTCAAAGGCATAATCTTGGCTAAATGGGCAATTCCGGCTACCCCATAACCATTATTAGTTGATTGAGCGATGATTCCTGCAACGTGAGTACCATGACCATGATCATCCTTAGCATTTTTGCGATCATTAACAAAATCGTAACCTTCAACAAAGTTAGTTAATTTAAGGTCTGGAACTTGACTAACTCCTGTATCGATTACCGCAACTGTAATCCCAGCTCCTTTGGTTTGATCCCAAGCAGATTCGACATTAATATTCCGAAAATTCCACTGCTTACGATATTCAGGATCGTTGGGAACTTCTAACACGTGATATTCGTAGTTAGGTTCGATATATTCGGTATCTTTGACTAAAGGCGATCTCTTTAGGGCATCTAATAAAGCTTGTTTTCCTGGAACAATATAAACATGATCATCTATGGAAAAAAAACTATTTAGGTTTGCTTGACGAGCATATTTATTATTGATGATATTTTGGATTTGATGGTTAATTTCTACCATCGGCACATCTTCTCGAAAATCCAAAATAATTGAGTTGAATTCTCCTTCTACCGCTAAACCTTTAAAATTAGCTAGAGCAAATCCTAATCCAATAATGAATAAACCCAATAGTAAAATTTTTTTCATCTTCTCATGATTACTCTTCTATCATATTACTATCATAATCGCGAGTTTTCATGTTGTATGAAATAAGTCCTGACCCTGGGCATAAAGCTTTTAATTAAATCTTTCTTGAGCAGACTGGAAAGCTTTCTCCATGACTAACTGAATCTTTTGCGGATCGGGTTTTTTGCCTCCCATAAGATCGCCGAAATAGACGCAGGCGCCTTCTCCCAAGGCCCAAGTATAGGCAGCAGCCCAGGAAGCAGCAATAATACTTCCCATGCCAGGAATAAATTTAATCAATTCTCTTCCTACCGCTTGGGCAAGAAATCCTCCTGCAATTGTGCTCACTATGCCTCCTGCTTGAGAAGGATTTAAATTTTGACCGTATAATTTCCCCAATAAACCCACCAAAGAAACTTGTAAAGCTGTTAAAACAGGCATAGTGGCAAAAGGTAAAGGTACAGCAGCTAAAGTTGCTGCAATGGTGGAGAAAGCAATTATATAACGTCGGGCGGTATCTCGATAAAGATTGCTAATTTGTTCCCCAGCTCCTTGATCTAGCAGTTGATAGATCGCCTTAGATTCTGCTTCTGGTAACAGTTGGGCTAAAGTATCTCGAAGAGCTTCTAAACCATAGAATATCGGGTTGTAAGCATCTTCTTCTAGGGTAAAGTCAATCAGAATAGCGCGATCGCATAATTGGGAAAAATTTTCTTTTAAAACCGTAAATAACTGATTTATTTCTCGATAATCAGGAGGATAGCTCGGATGATCAATAACTTGCTGAGGGTAAACTTCATGAAGACAAGTAACAACTAATAAACAGGGAATTTGGGGATATTTATGCCGTAATTTAGTGGCAATTTGTTTTAAGGTATCCAGGGCAAAGTCATTTATTTTAACTGTCAAAATTATAATATTAGCGCGATCGCTATTGTTTCCTAGTTCAGTGTCTAATTCCTGGATAATAGTTTCAGTGCCCTGTTCTACATCCCCTAAACCCACAGTATCGGTAAAAATTAGTAGAGGTAAATCTTCTGACGGATAGGCATAACGGTTTGTATTTTGAGTATGGGGACGAAATCCTTGTCCGATAATTTCTGAGGAAACTCCGGTTAAACCTCTAACAATCGAGCTTTTTCCCGCTTGAGGTTTGCCAATTAATAAAGCTTCTGTAGTCGGTAATTCTTTTTTGACCGTAGCTAAAATCTCGGCAACTTGCTCATCGCTGACGCTCAGGGATCGAGTAATCTTATTGATTTTAGGAAGCAAATTTTGTAATTTATCTGTAGTGTTTTTCCAAACACCAATAACATTTTTGAAAATATTTTTGGTTCCCGAGAGCTTAGGGAATCGACCCTTTTGCTTCTGATTCTCTTCTTCAGCCATAAAGATGTAACAGATGTAAACAAAACCAAATTCTGTATATCTAGATTGTATAGAATTATTTCTTGATCGCTTCCTGGAAAATCAAAAACTCAAGACCAGACAAACAATGCTATATCATCTAAAAACGCTAATTTTGATTTAGTTTTTTTCAAAGACATCAAATAAAATCAGTTATTGAACTAAACTATCCCCCAAATTTTGATAGTCTTGTCACTACTATAACTAGCAATGAATTCTCGATCTTCACTCATCGTAAGATGCATAATTGGTGCGTTATGTCCTCGTAAAATATTCAGTGCTTTATTATTGATGGCTCTTCTAGACTAACTATGACAATTTAATAATAAAAAAGAGATATTCACAAAGATATTTGGGAACCTAATTGAGCTATAACCCTTGCTCCAAATTAGCTAAAGCGCATTTTTTGTGATATTAAATATTTTACTATTAAGTTGTAAATTAGATGACAGAAGAAAAAAAGAAAAAGCGGTGCGACCCCGCTCGGGTTTCCCGAGCTAGGGAACGCGCACCAAGACAAGACTGACAGAAAAAATAAAAAAGAAAAAGAGCCAAAACTAGAAGGCATTAAGCATAGTAAATATCCCTTGCTTAAGAAAAAAGCGGTGCGACCCTGCTGACGTTTCGTCAGCTAAGGAACGCGCACCAAGAAGAGAAGCTCAATGACGACGAAAAAGAAAAGTTGAAAGAACTGGAAAAACTGGTTCCTGAATTGATAGCTGTTTATCAAGCAAAAGAGAAACTAAGGGATATATTTGACAGTGAAATAACGTCAGATCAAGCATTTTGGCAATTCATAGAATGGACCGAGTCATTTTATAAATATTTCCCCAATAGTTGTCAAACAATTAAAAGATGGATTGACGAGATTGTTGTCTATTTTGACCAGAGAACAACTCAAGGAGCAGTAGAAGGAATTAATCAAAAAATTAAGTTAATTAAGAAGAGAGCTTATGGATTAAGTAACTTTAACAATTTTAGAAGACGAGTTCTCTTAAATTGGCATTTTTGTTAGTAAATTAACATACTCAGTCTAGGAGAGCCTTTAATTTTAACCTCTCAAAACTTAAGCCAAGATTCTTTTCTGAAAGATGAAACTTTAAAAAGAGCCTTTAGTCGTAGTTTGGAAATTATATGAGAAGCGGTAAAACAATTACCTGATTCTTTCCGTAACAAGTACCCAGAAATTGAATGGCGAAAAATAGCAGGAATGCGAGACAGATTAATTCATCACTATTTTGGAGTTGATTACGATATCGTTTGGGATGCAGTAGTAAACGAAGTTCCTAGTCTTAATATTAAAATCAAAGAGCTTTTACAGATCGACTAACTGAAAAATACTAAATAATAATTATTATTCATAGCTTTTTCCTCAATAGCAACAAAGTTATTTAAAATGAATTGTCTATTACGCGATCACTATTTGATTTAGAAAAGTAATAACTTATCTACTTCAATATCAATATTAGGGAAAGAAACAGGCTTAATAATTCCTGTAATAATTGTTTTTTGATCGAGATATTTACCATTTTGAGGATTAGTAAATATCCAAACTTTTTTATTAGGTAAATCTATTACCCAATATTCCATAATTCCATTACAGGCATAAATAATACTTTTTTCTTTTAAGTCTTTTGCTAAAGTATTATTAGCCACCTCAATCAACCAATAAATATCTTGAGCATAAGGATGATGATCGCGATAAATCGTTTCAGGTAAACGTACTACTGCAATATCTGGCTCTGGTTCAGAATTGTCTAAGGTAATGGGATGAGATTCTTTTATTTTGGCAATTCCTTGGAATTTATTTCGTAAGTATTCAGCCACACTATCATTTGTATAACTGTGAGGAATTCCTTCTGGACTCATAGTAATTATTTCTCCTTCTAATAACTCTACAGGTTTGCCTTCTATGATTCCTGTTTCAATTAAGGAGTGATAATCTTCTACTGTCCATTTATATAATGTTTTCATCACTTAAATTATGTTTGTTGCAGATAATAAAAACTCTCAGATAGAAATTGTTATCTAAAATTTAGCACAAGGATCACTCAGAATAATTAACAAATTTTTTTTGATACATTAATTTAACCAAGATCGTGAACTGTATAAAGTCCAGAGATTTTTTACAACCTATTAGTCTGCCAACTTTATTTTGAGGAATAAATCTTTGTAAAAATCCCCCTGTCTCCCCTACTCCCAAAGCTTCCCTTGCTTATCTCTATCCCTCAATTCAAACTTGGTAGAGTACTATTCTATCTAAATAGTAGATTACGCGATCGCGCATTACTCTACTGGATTCACATGATCAAAATAGTTAATTCAAAGAAAATCTGTGTTCATCTGCGTTTATCTGTGGACGATTTGCTCAAGAATAGAATGAATGGTGTGTTAGCGACAGCGTAACACACCCTAGTTAATTAAAGATTTTTATCCTATAGTTTTCCAGAAGAGATAGTAGGAGCGATCACAATCCTAGAGCACAAATTTTGATTATCCATCGTTCTTTGCTCTTATGAAACTGCGTAGCAGCACTTCTGAGAGTAGCCAATTTAATTACAAATATTAATATCTTTTATTGGTTAGTTATCTAACTAAGAATACCCTTCAAATAAAAGCTGACAATTTTGCCCTAAAAAGTAAACAAAGATGAATAAAGTAAACAATATATGTGCAATAGTTAAGAATCAAATAATATATTTTTGCTAGTAGGATAAATGAGCTGAAACCAGTTATTCTTCTTAGTAGTTAAGAATTTGAAGAATTATTTTTATAGTTGGGACTAAAGCAAAATGAGTATTAGAGCTTTTGGGTTATTTATGTTTCGCGCTGCTGTGTTCGTATATTTAATCTTATTTGTATTTTTCTTGCTGAAGACTACTATAGGCTAATCAAACATTAATCAAAGTACAATAATTTACCCGATTAAAATAAAACTAATTATTAACTATCAATTAACTCTTACCTCTTACCTCTTACCTCTTACCTCATATTAAGGAGATTGAATTGTGAATACAATTAACGCGCAGTTAGACAATACAGACTTGTTAGTATTTGAACGAAAACCAATCCATAATTCAGGAGCGATTCAACCTTATGGTGTTGTTTTAGTTCTCCAAGAACCAGAATTAAAAATATTACAAGTTAGTACTAACTCCTCGGCAATTTTTGGTATTTCTCCTGACCAGATGCTTGGTAAAAGTTTAGAAGAAATTCTCGATCCCTTTCAAATGGAAAGACTGGAAACGGGATTGCAACAAGATAATTTAGATTTTATTAATCCCACTAAAATTTGGGCGAGAAAGCACGGAGACGATTACGTTATTTTCGATGGAGTATTTCATCGCAACACAGAAGGAGTTTTGATTCTAGAGTTAGAACCTGCCACCTCTCAAGAAAATATTCCTTTCTTAAGTTTTTATCATCTGGCTAGAGCTTCGATCAATCAATTACAAGAAACTTCAAGTTTACGGGATTTCTGTCAAATTATCGTCCAAGAGGTACGCAAGGTTACTGGATTTGATCGCGTCATGCTATATAAGTTTGATGACGATAATCATGGCGCGGTAATCGCCGAGGAAAAATTAGACCATTTAGAATCTTTTTTGGATTTACATTATCCAGCTTCGGATATTCCCAAACAAGCGAGAAAATTATTTAGTTCCAATTGGATTAGGATAATTCCCGATACTCAGATTCAACCAGTAGAACTTTATCCTCT
>JASJDR010000330.1 GCA_030065615.1 Xenococcus sp. MO_188.B8
GTGAGCCGTTTGCAAATAATGTGAGTCCATTTGCAGATATTGTGAGCCGAAACGGATCGTTTTTGCAAAATAATCTGAGCCGAAAACGGCAGTTTTTGCGAGCCGAGGGTTTAGTTTTTGCAAGCCGTTACAATTATCAAAAGGATTCTCTTTATAATTAAGAGCTTTTATTAAAGCTTGTAGACCCTCGTCGTATCCCATTTTGAACAAAATAGTTGCTGCTTGATGAGCCCCGCCAAGCCTCATATCTTGAATACCATAAATTAAACCTTCTAGTGCTTCAGAAGTACCAATCTGTCCTAAAGACCATATTGCATCTTCTAAAATTTGTGCAAGATGACCATTCTTAAAAGCTTTTCGTATAAATGGTACGGCTTCTGGTGCTTTGATTTTACCCAGAGCTACTATAGCCTGTTGACGAATCCAACTTAAATCTTGTGCGTAATTTCCATTTTGCTTGTATAAAGCTCTCATCGATTCCTTGTCTTGTGGTCCTGTTTGAAGCACTTTAATTAGAGTCGATACGGCTTCTGATTTAGAGCTACCAATCTCGCCCAAGGCAATAACACTATTTTGAACTGGAATTTCATTGTAAGAGATATGATTAATTAAATTTTTTAACCCTGTGGAATCGCCGATTTTGCCTAAAATAGATGCTTCTTCAACATGAAAGAATTCATCTGATAAAACTTTTGTTCTTAAATATTCAATTGTTTCTCGATCCCTCATTTCAACTAATATCTCTGCAACTAGAATTTCTGCTTGACGATTTCCACAGTTTAAGTTTCTGCGTAATGCTTCTCTAGCCTTATTATTGCCAATCTCTTCTAGTTTTCGTGCTGCTTCAATATAATCATAATTGCCACTCTCATATGAATTAAAAATGACATTAGATAAACGTGATATTCCTTCGTCAACACCTAATTTGCCTAAAGATTTTGCAGCATACATTCTAATATCTATGTCTTGATTATTTTCTAAGGTAAAAGTTAGAGCTTTAATTGCATCAAAATTACCAATTTCCTCTAAAGCTAAAATGGATTGAATTTGAATATATTTATCATATATTTCTTGTCCGCTGTCTGAGAGAATATATGTTAATAATGGTACTGTTTCAGGATGAGATACTTTGACAATAACTTCGGCTATTTTGCTTTCAAATCGATTTGAGACAGTTCGCTCTTCAATATCCAGTATTAATTTCTGGCGAATGTGTGAGTTTGTTTTGGCGATCGCTATAATATTATTTATAATATATTGTCTATCCCAATGCAATTTCCATAATTGATAAATATCATTTAAAACTTTTGTTGTTAAATGATTAAGCTTAATATTTTCTTCGCATTCGGCAATACATCTACCTGCTAATAGTAATAAAGTCAAAAATATATCATCTTTCTGATTGATAATTGCTTTTATCAAAAGATTAGGATCATCTAATAAGCCAGCAACTAAAGTTAAAGTTTCATGCCAATCAAATTCCCACAAATGTTCCTTGAATAAAGCAATTCCTGCTTCTTTGTTATCCTTGATTTTCTCACTGATATAAGCAGCGGCAAAATATTCCTGAAAAGTGCGATGGAGAAATAAATATTTTCTACTTTCTTCAGAAAGTTTTTGAAGAATGCCATCTTGATTAGATAATTCTTCGATTAAATCTGAAGAACTTTTATCTTTAAAATCGCTGCTAATGGTATCTTTTTTAAATAAATCTATCTGTTTTTTTAATTCTCTTATTTCTAAAACTTCTGTATTACTACAGCTAAATTGATAAGCTATAAATTCTAACAATTCTATTTTTGATTCTACCCATCCATCAACAGATGAGGTACGTGAGTTATCTTTACTCCATCCACTGAGCATATAGTTAACAGCCTTTTCATAAACTTGAGTTTTTCTAGCAGGAAGTTCAAGCCCTTTAGTTTGATAAAGACTACAGACCAAAGATAAAAGCAAAGGATTTTGGCATAAGCCTTGGATTTGCGGTTTACTTTTTAACTCATTAATTAAATTATTTGCCGAAACTGTTTTGTCTTCCAAAACTTCAGCAGCTTCAGCATTTTTAAACCATAATTTGATATATTCGGAAGTTTGCAGATAGTTAAAAGGAACTATTTCCATTTCCTTTGTATTTTCTAAAAAGCTAGTGTAGCCAACTATCCGAGAAGTACATATGGTTTTATTGCCAAAATCTTTAACAAAAGGATTTAAGTAAGATTTTAATTGTTCTCGCTTTCCGCTTGAAACTTCATCCAACGCATCTAACAGAAGTAAACACTGTCCTTGTTCTAATTTATTTCGTAATATAAACTCAATCTTTTTGCTGTTTTTGGGCGCGAGCCGAGATACGTGTGAAATAGTGCAAGATAGACCTTAAACCCTTATTCTGTCTAGGTTTCAAAAATCTCAATAGGAAGGTTAATTGCCCCTTCAAATGGCTGGGGAATGTTTTTAAAATCCACCACGTAATCCCCGTACCGCTTGAGATTGCGGTTGATGTAAGGACTCATGGTTGCCAACATTCGACGAGTAATCTTAAATCCGGATGCACTCAAATTTTGAATGACTCTAGTCATATCGACCGTATTCTGGAGAATTACCGCACTAGCAACCAAATCTAGGTATTTCAATCGCTTCTCTTGTTCTACAGGGTCATTGTCTGTAATTACGCCATCTTTGCCAAAGAACAACCAATCCAAGAAGTGATGATAACTCTCAACGATATTGGTACAGGCAGTAACCTCTCGACGCAGAGCGCGATCTGAAATAAATCGGAGAAGATACATAGTGCGTATTACTTTGCCCAAAGCTCGAAAAGCCTGATACAAGCGATTCTTACGACTGTAACTTCCCAGTTTTCTCAAAACAGTTGAGGGTAAAAGTTTTCCAGCTTTAATTGAGAGTACAACCTGCATCAAATCCTGCCAGTGAGTCTGAATTAACTTCCATTCAGCAACGTCATCAAATAGAGGCTCGATATAATCATAAACTTCATCCTCATGGGGACGGAGAAAATCCAAATCCTTCCAGTTACGAATCCTGGGCATCAATTCAATACCCAACAGGTGAGAAAGAGCAAACACGGTAGAAGATTGCCCTTGAGTATCTGCATGAAGAGTATCGGGTTGAATATCAGACGTATTTTTCAGCAACCCATCGAGGATATAGACCGCTTCCCAAACTCCACAAGCAATGAAGTGAGTAAATAGGGCAATGTAAGTGTCAGAAACGTGATGGTAAGCAATTCCGCCGTAACCTCCATAGCGAATGTGATACTCACTCATCAGGTTATTTTCATAGATTTCAAATTTACTCCCATCGGCGGCGGCTTTTTTTCCGCTACCCCAACATTTGGGAAGACTGAGACGGTTATAGGCATTGATGATATCTTTAATCGCAGCTTCTAGATAAGAACTGGTAACATGACGGCGGTTAGCATAGGAAAGCATATGAGAAGTTACCTTCCCTCGAACGTGACGTGCCATTTCATTAGGACCAATATTGCATCCATAACCAAATGCCGTCAGGATGTACCTTTCTTGGGGGTGAGCTAATTTGGGTTCGCTTCCTGATATTGGGCCAAAATGTCTCGTCCAGTTAAGCCAATGTTCTACATTACAGAGAACATCCAGCACGCTGCGCTGGGGTAATCGTTCTCGAATAGCGTTAGATAAGGCTTCTGCGCCATCTGGTTTTTCCTGGGCGGTAATTCTTTTGAGAACGGGAATTCCTTCTTCATTAATGGTTATCTGGTCACCCTGCTGACAGATAAGATCTACTTCGCGAGCTACTGTGGTGAGTTGATTTTGGAGTTGGACGACAAATTTTTCTGGAGTATCGGGAATGCCAACCGAAGAACAGTATTCGGCTATCTTTGGTTCGCATTCCGACCAGGGTAATAACTGTTGGCGGAAGTCAGCATAGTTTTCCGAGCCTACCACACAAACATCTCCCGTCTTGAGTTCCTTAGCTAAATGGGAAAAGATACAAATCTCTAACTGACGGCGCACCAATAATTCTTGGCCATCAACTTCTACAACTACTAATTTACGCCATTGGTCGCTAATAAAACTTAAGTCCAGATTAGCTTCGAAGAATTTACTTCTTTTGTGCTGGTTATCTAGAACAAACTGTACTGCTTCGATGACTGACTGTTCCTTAGAAGTGGAGCGAATCTCTAAGGACTTCACCAAGTCAAATAATGCTTTGCGATAGGGGGAATAAAACGACAAGAGTAAAGGGAAATGGTCTTTGGTATTGACAGAGATAATTTCTGAGTATTGTTCTAGCAGTAAAGGAGTTCCGCCATTATTATCGAATAAGCCCTGTACCTGTTTTCCTAGTTGAGTATAGTTGCTTGATTCGGTGGAAAAAACGAGAATTTCGCCAAATAATTCCAACATAGTCTGGGTTTGATTGAGATATTTCTCTCTCAGGTTCTCTAACTTAGTTTTGGCATTGTTATGAATTTTCTTAATTCGTTTGAGAAATATCTCTACCATGTGGTCGCGGGTTTTCACCTGAGCCTGATAGAGCAAGCACAGCAGTAAAGTACGGCGTTTGGGCAGCCTAAAGTCCTTAAATTCAGAGATATCCAGAGTTCTAGCTAATGCAGCAAAGGATTTAACTTTGGTAGCAGGGATAAATGAGAGTAATTTGGTCGCATCTCCCACAAGCATCATGGTATCGAACTTATCCTGTAGTTCTTTGATGTGTTTGAGTTTGTGGCTTTTAGGAGGAGATTTAAGAAGGTTAAGATTAGCGTTAGTTTCTTCAACTGAATCCGGAACTAAGAGATTATCTATGTTCTGCCTGTCAGTGGGAGATAGTTTACGGGCTACTCGCTTAAACAAACGAGTGTTTACAATAGAGCGAATATGACATGCTAAACGATCTAAAGCGCTAAAAGCTGGTAACTCGTGGCGTTGCCTTATCAATTCTTCAATGGCTACATTGATTAAATCTGCGGGATGATCTCTGACTGAGGCTGCATCTCTAATAGCGATCGCTGCTAATTCTTGACCTCGATTATTGTAAGGGCTGATGTTCAGATATTCTCTGATAGCTTCTTGATAGTAGCGAATTGAACGAGTAGAAGGAATTGGAGAGACTTGGTAATCTAATTCCAGACAAGTGCGTAGGTGAATAATAATTGGCTGGGGGACTAATTCTGGATGAGTGAAATAGCCCAATCTTTGAAATGATTTGAGCATCACCATCAATCCCAATAATCCTGTTTGGCTTTTGGTACGACGGGTAACAAATTTTATTTCTTCGACTGTTGGGGTGTAAAGTTCGTAAAGTTCTTTATTAGATGGATAACGCTTGAACTGAGGATAGGCAGTTCGACTAATTACGGTGATGCTGATTACCTCTCTTGCTTACTCAACTAGATTTAATTGAGATTACAGCATTGGTTTTCTGTTTGTTCGTACTATGAAACATTACTTTGCCTAAAAGATGTCATTCTCGGCAAAGTATCATGGAAATAGATACGTCAGCATGAGGGATTGACCCATGCTACAAACAACAGCTACTGGTTCTTTTTCGGCAAAGTTTTTCAATCCTCCTCCCATTAAGCAGAGTTATTCGGGAGCAAGAGAATATCTGCGACCTGATGAAGTAAAGGCTCTTATTAAAGCTGCCAAGAATGTGGGAAGACATGGAGTAAGAGATGCTGCCATGATTTTGCTGATGTTTCGTCATGGTCTGCGAACGGCAGAGTTAGTCACTCTTAAATGGTTGAGTGTGGATTTTATAGCTGGTTATCTTGAAGTTCAAAGAGTTAAGCATGGTCATAATAGCGTTCATCCGCTTCGTTCTCCTGAGTTGAGAGCTTTAAGACAAATAAAAAGAGATTATCCCGAGACACAGTATGTTTTTGTTTCGGAACGAAAAGCTCCTCTGTCTACTCGCTCGGTGCGTCATATCGTGGCTCGTGCTGGAAGACTGGCAGGAATTCCTGGTCGGGTTCATCCTCATCAACTACGTCATGCCTGTGGTTATTATCTTGCTACTTCAGGACAGGATACGAGGGCGATTCAAGACTATTTGGGACATCGGAACATTCAGCATACGGTTCCTTATACTCAGCTCAATCCCTCTCGGTTCGAGAGTTTCTGGACTGATTAGGGTGAATATTTGAGCTCAAATAAGATAGAAAATGCAGATGCGTTAAACCCTTGCCCTGTATGGGTTTGAGGTCTATCTTGCACTATTTTACACGTATCTCGGCTCGCGCCCGATTAAACCTATATTTGTCACGAAAAATGGTAATTCGTCTCGTCACAAATATATTGGGAAAGCAGGTAGCCCTGCCTTTTT
>JASJDR010000095.1 GCA_030065615.1 Xenococcus sp. MO_188.B8
AGGACATACCGTTAGAGAAAAAGCTTGTGGAGTCGGTCTAGCGGGGGCACAGGCAACTGTGTCTAGCCAAGAGGCGCTGAAACAAGAATCCCCCGTTACAGCGTCAGCTTAACGGTGGGAGTGTCAATTTGATTTCTGTATAATGAGGTGCAAGATCTGAGTACAATAGAAGGAGAATTGTCAAGGGCTATTTTAGCCTATTTGCCAGAATATAGTCCTGAATATAACTTAATTGAGTTATTATGGCACTCAACTAAAGAATATGTAGCATATCGATTATTTAAATCAGTTTACAAGTTGTAAGGGCTTTAGAAAAACTTTTAAATTAAGGAGGTTTGCTATTAAATTCACAATTTATTTTACGGATCAAAACTTGAATTTAGAGGAAAGGGACGAGCAAGCCCAAAAGCTTCTGAACCAGATGAAAGATCTGGATGAATTAGAAGAAGTTGGTCGCGTCTGCGATCCCCATCCACCAACAGGTAATAAGGCACTGGGGGGGTTTCTGCCAGGAATTATTGAGGCTGTCATTGAGACAAGCCAAATTAAACAATTTATGGAATTTCTGGCCGAGCGTCTTGCTGGAAAAACAATTGAAATGGAAATAACAGCCAATGGTAAAAGTCTTAAAGTCAAAGTCAGCAATCAGAATGAATTGACAGCAGCAGTCCAAGCTGCAGAAAAGTTCATACATGCCTAGTCTGACCCCCCAGATATTGAATTATCCGATTGCAGACAAATCCGATATTAAATTCACAATTTCTTTGACCAATTCCGAGAAGCATTGATTGGTGACAGGTTAAAGCAATCAGATAAGTACCCATTTCAGATATTTTCCTTGGGGAAGTTCAGCTTTACAGAGCCAGAATAGTGGGCTTGGCCGACCCTTTACACAACTAAAAATACTACTGTTTATTGATCTCCGACTAATTGATTGATGTTCGACTAATTAGGAGTATCACAATGATTAAGATAGCCCTACTAATTGGAGTTAGCCAATACAAGCCTGGTTTGAATCCACTTCCCGAAGCACTCAAAGATGTCGAAGCGATGCAGAGAGTCTTACAGAACCAGGACATGGGGGGGTTCGATGAGGTGAAAACACTTGCAAACCCCGAACCCCTGGAGATGGAAGAAGCGATTGAAATGCTTTTCTCAGGTCGGACTAAAGACGACCTGGCGCTACTGTTTTTCTCCGGTCACGGGATTAAAGATGATGCAGGTAGACTTTACTTTGCCACCTCGATCACGCGCAAAAATCGTAAAGGAGAGCTTGTCAAAGCAACTGCCGTTCCCGCAAATTTCGTCCATGACATTATGAGTAACAGTCGCTGTCGGCGAGAAATTGTGATTCTTGACTGTTGCTTTAGTGGTGCATTTGCCGAGGGAATGACAGCTAAAGACGATGGTGTTGTTGACGTTCAGAGACAACTCGGTGGAGAAGGAAGAGCGGTTTTGACGGCTTCCACTTCTAGTCAATATTCCTTCGAGGAGCAAGGATCGGATCTCTCGGTTTATACTCGCTACTTAGTTGAGGGAATTGAAACTGGAGATGCCGATCTAGACGGCGATGGCGTGGTTAGCATTCAAGAGTGGCACGATTATGCCAGTACTAAAGTCCGAGCAGTTCAGCCATCTATGAAGCCAGAGATCTATGCTGTTCGAGAAGGCTTTAAGATTCGAGTAGCCAAAATTCCCCCAGAAGAGCCAAAGCAAAAATATCGCAAAGAAGTAAAGCTATTTATTAGCCGTGGGAAGATTTCTTTGGTAGGTCGCAGGACTTTAGACTTGCTCAGGATGCAAATGGGGCTGTCGGAGGATGAAGCGACTGCAATTGAGAAAGAAGTTCTCGAACCTTACCGAGAAAAGTTTAGAAACAAACTACAGCAGTATGAGCAAGTCTTTAGTGAGGTAATTAAGCGAGAAGAAACTCCCAGCGAGGCTACCCGCGACGATTTACGCCATCTTCAAGAAACTCTAGGACTGAAAAATGAAGATACCATGCCGCTCGAGGCGCGGGTCATTGCTCGGTTCAACACTTACAAGCAAAAATTGCAACAGTACGAAAGCGAATTGACTCAGGCGATACAGCGAGAGTATCCCCTGAGTCAAGCAACTTGCGATCGCTTGCATCAGATGCAGCAAAGCTTGGAACTCACGGATGTAGAGGTAGTGCCGATTGAAACCCGCATCACTGCTCAGATAGAAGAGCGGAGAGAAAAGTTGCAGGAGTACGAACAGGCATTGATTGAAGCAACTGGGGAGAGAAGGCATCCCCTCAGCGATAGCAAGCGCCGTGAATTAGAGAAACTACAACAAAATTTGAACCTCAGCAGTGAAAATATAGCGCCAATTGAAGGGCGCATTAATACTGAGATAAAAGAGTACCAACAACATTTGCAGCAGTATCAACAGGCATTGGTTGAAGCAATTCGCTACGAGTATCCTCTAGGCGAGGAAACTGCCCATGAATTAAAACGTTTTCAGAAAGTTTTGAGACTAAGCGATGAAGATGTAACCCCGCTTAAAGAACGAATTCTTGCCCAAAGGCAGCAAGAATATGCAATTAATTTGGGACAACATACCCAGGAGTCCTCCCCAGCTATTCAACCACAACCTGTCGAATCTCAGAAGCAGGTAGAGATTCCTTCTGAAGCAGAATCTTCTAGCTCTTCTGTCAAACCAGGGCGGCAAGTGGTATTTACATCAGTCTTGGTTTCCGCTGTTCTAGTGGTGCTCGGATTGGTGGGTGGCGGGGTTTGGTTGTTGACTCACAGACCTAGCTCCGAACCTAGCAGTTCCCCTGTAACCGATTTAAAGACTCCCATTACAAGCGAGATTGCTAGCGAGATTGCCAGCAAAATAGCGACATCTATTCCTTCACACACTAGAGATTATATCAGTGACTTCTCAAGCGTAGATAACGTCCCCTCTGGAGAGTTTGCCTATGGAGGCAGTGCTGCTTGGGCTCCGATCCACAGAGATCTAGACCCAGTACTCCAAGCTGCTCAACCTGAGTTTAAACTGCATTATACTCTCCCTGCTAGCGGTATTCCTAGCTCTAGCGAAGGTATCCGCATGTTGCTGGATAATCAACTGGCGTTTGCCCATTCTTCCCGTCCTCTGCACAGCGACGAATATCAAAAGGCGCTGCAACAGGGCTATAGCCTCAGCGAAATTACAATAGCGTTAGAGGGAATTGCGATCGTAGTTCACCCCGAGCTCAACATTCCTGGTCTCACCCTCCCTCAGTTGAAGGATATTTACACAGGTAAGATAACTCATTGGAATCAAGTCGGGGGTTCAAATTTGCCAATTACTCCCTATTCCCTTCCAGCAAAAGAATCTGGGATAGCAGAGTTCTTCGATCATTTTGTCATGCAGGATTTTCCTTTCGCTGAGAATGTCACTTTTGTCCCGACCACTACCAGCGCCGTGGGTCAGGTAGCAGAGAATCTTGGTGGTATTTATTATGCTCCAGCTCCAGATGTTATCGGTCAATGCACGATCAAACCCCTTCCTATCGGAAACCATTCTGACAAACTAATCCCTCCCTATCAAGAGCCGCTAGTTCCGCCTTCAGACTGTCCAGGACGGCGCAACCAACTGAATATGACGGCCATGCAAACTGGTCAGTACCCAATCCTTCAGCCATTATTTGTGGCTGTGAAGCATGACAGCCAAGTCAATGAACAGGCAGGCGGAGCTTATGCTAACTTGCTGCTCACAGACCAGGGTCAGGAGCTAATTAGACAAGCTGGATTTATTGCCATTCGTTGTTTATCCCACTACGTTGACACATTGGCAACTTGCGGGGCAAACGCATCTAATCACTAGATAACCCAGCATTAGTAACAATTGAAGTAAGAAAAGCAGGGATAAAAATAAGATATTTACACTCACAAATAAATGCGACAATGCGACATTCTTTTTTTTCTCTACTTAGCTTCCGTCGAACTCACGTATCGAAGGGTTTCATGCTGCTATTTCTCCTGGATCTATATCAAGGTTTTCTACATCTATATTTTTCTGAGATGAGTTTGGTTAATAGTAAGTCATGGGTTTTACAAAGGTTAATATTTTTCTCTGATAAATATATTTGTTTAGTTACCAAGCTTGGCTTTCAATTGAATGTCAAATTCTTCTTCAAAGATCGGTTTTTTGTAATCTAAACTCCATAATTCTAAAGCACAATCATCACCTATTTCGTGAGGAATAACTGTGATATCAAGTATTCTTTGTTTGGGATCAAAATGACATCTAACTCTTGCTACTGCTCCTTTGTTTCGACGATCTAATGCTACGGCAATACGCAGAATAGCACTTAATTGCTTAACCATTAATTGATACTTTTTACTGGGCAATTCTTGATAAGCATTGTGTCTTTTCTTGGGTTTGCTTTTGCGATGGTAACGAGCTATATTAGCAATTAATTCTAATTCTAATTCAGTAAAACCTAAGAGTTCGGCATTGCGAATTAGGTAATAAGAATGCTTGTGGTGAGAAGAATGACTAATATAAATTCCACAATTATGTAAAATAGCTGCTGCCCATAATAATTCTTTCTTATCTTGTCCCCATTCATGGAGATGTCCTTGAGTTTGCTCGAATAAACTGAGGGCAAAATTAGCAACTCTCTGACTATATTCAAGATCTACTTGATACTTATGGGCAATTTTGAAAACATTACGATTTCTGACCTCATTTTGATAACGCAAGCGATCGCTGATTAAACCATGAGTCAACATCCAATCAACAATAATTCCTTCTCGTAAAGCTCTCTCACAAATAGTAATCGAGTCGATACAGAGCATTTCCATAGCTTCTAGGAGAATGATCGCTCCTGGAACAATTATTTCGGCTCTTTTATCAGAAATTCCTGGGATATGAAATCTCTCTTCGTAAGTCATCGCCGCTAATTTATTAGTCGCAGCTTCGATATCTTTACGAGTTAGATGATAACCAGTAAGGGGGTTAGGTACTGTTCCTTGTTTATCCAAGGCATGAATGATAGCTAGAGTTTCAATTGTCCCTGAAGTACCTACCAGACGGAGATTTTCATTTAACTGTAAATTATGCCAAATTTCCTCCACAGGACGCTCTAACATACCCCTAACATAGGCTTTTAAATAATTTAATTCTTTTTTGCTAATCGGATCAGACGTGACAAACTCTTTAGTCAGACGTACTGCCCCAACTTTAGTGCTACTCAAGAAACGGGCTTCTCTAATATCTGCCAAAATTAATTCTGTCGAACCCCCACCGATATCGATCATCACATGAGGGCGATCGCCGAAATCCATTCCCGAAAGAACTCCCAAATAGATCCGTCGTGCCTCTTCTTGGCCAGATATTAAATTAACACTGATTCCCAATTCTGACTTAATTCGGTGTAAAAAAGCGATTCCATTGCCAGCCTCTCTGGTGGCACTGGTAGCTACGGCAAGAATTTGACGTACATCTAGGCTTTCTGCCAAATCCTTACAACGTTTGAGGGCATTTAACGCTCTGGCGATCGCTTCTTCAGTAAGATAACCGGTACTGGGATCGCGATCGCCTAATCTAACAGTATCTTTTTCCTTCGCAATAATATGGAATGCTGGTAATTTGGGATCAATTTCCACCACTACCATATGAACCGAATTTGTCCCTATATCAATCGCCGCAATGACTTGTTTGGTTTGACCAATACTAAAAGGAATGTGGGGACTGGGTTTATAAATAGAATTAACCATGAATATTATGCCAGAATAACTCTTGTACTCCCTAAGACATAAGCATATATTCTCGGGGGCTAATTTTGATTCCCCAATAACAACTTTTCATATTTTTATAGAATTAATTTTTTTATGGGTCAATATCAACCAACTATCAAAGAATCTACCTGGGAAAAAGTTATTCGACTCCTCCGTTGGGACAAACCTGCGGGGAGGTTAATCTTAATGATTCCTGCATTATGGGCAGTGTTTTTAGCGGCTTCAGGAAATCCACCGCTTCCCCTAGTCGGCATAATTATTTTAGGAACCTTCGCTACCAGTGCTGCTGGTTGTGTGATTAACGATCTTTGGGATAAAGATATCGATCCTCAAGTAGCCAGAACTAAAAATCGTCCCCTAGCTTCGCGAGCCTTATCAGTGAAGTTAGGTATTATTATATTTGCGATCGCGCTTTTATGTGCTGCGGGATTAGCCTTTTATCTAAATCCTCTCAGTTTTTGGTTATCTGTGGCTGCTGTACCTTTTATTATTTGTTATCCCCTAGCCAAAAGAGTGTTTCCGATTCCCCAATTAGTTTTGTCGATCTGTTGGGGTTTTGCAGTTTTAATTAGTTGGACTGCGGTAACAGGCAATATTGACAATAATACTTGGTTACTCTGGGGGGCGACAATTGCTTGGACTTTAGGATTTGACACCGTTTATGCCATGTCAGACAGAGAAGATGATCTCAAAGTTGGCATTAATTCCAGTGCTATCTTTTTCGGTAAATATGCGGCAGAAGCAGTCGGCATCTTTTTTATTATTACCGCTGTTTTAATGGCTTATCTAGCTGTGAGTCTCCAGTTACAGCTAATTTTCTGGTTAGGCTGGGTAATTGCTGTGGTGGGTTGGCTTTTACAATATCAGAGAATCCGTAAACCTGAGATTCATCGTTCAGTTTACGGCAAAGTCTTTAGTCAAAATGTCTGGTTGGGCTTTATTTTATTAGCTGGGATGATTTTTGGTGAATTACTTTAAAGGTAAGAGGCTACAATTATGCAACGATTACATTCGCGATCGCTTTCTATGATTCGTGGGCATATTTGCTGCTGGTAAATTTCATCACTTCGTCGCGCAAATTCTCCTTTTTTTTTAATATATGATTAATTATCAATTGCAGTTCCAGATTTTCTAAGATAATCTGATTGCGACCTGATTAAACACAGGCTAACTAATGGTTACCCAAAACCTAACACCTAACCCCTAATATCCAACACTTAAAAATAACATCTAGTCCCTCGTTCTTTATTCTTAATGCCGTCGTTAAAATTAACTAAACAACAAGGTTTACGAGCAGTCACGATCGCTGCTACGATTTTCTTTATCTGTACCCTGAGCTTGACTCTGCATCGGCATTTTACTTTTTACTCTTCCTACGATCAGGGGATTTTTAATCAAGTTTTTTGGAATGGCACTCAGGGAAATTTTTTCCAGAGCACCCTCTCTTCCCAACTCTCAACTAATGTCGTTCACAGTGGAGAAGTTCCTGATGTTAGTTACCACCGTCTAGGACAGCATTTTACGCCAGCATTGCTGTTATGGTTGCCTATTTATTATTTATTTCCCCATCCTGCTACTCTGACAGTATTGCAAGTCGTCTTTGTCACCGCCGCAGGATTAGTACTCTATGCTTTAGCCAGAGTATACCTCGAACCGGCGATCGCGTTTTTAATTTCTCTTAGTTTCTACGGTGCCAATGCGATTTTAGGCCCGACATTAGCAAATTTCCACGATATTTCGCAAATTCCTCTATTTGTATTCAGTTTGCTTCTGGCAATGGAGAAACGCTGGTGGTGGTTATTTTGGTTGTTGGCAGTTTGTACTCTCGCAGTGAGAGAAGATAGTGGCATTACCTTATTTGGCATTGGAGTTTATTTAGTTGTTAGTCGTCGTTATCCGCGGATCGGATTAATTGTTTGTAGCCTGAGTTTTCTCTACATGGTGGCATTGACTAATTTGATTATGCCTATGTTTTCTGACGATATTTCCAAGCGATTTATGTTAGAAAGATTTGGACAATATGCTGAGGGAAATGAAGCTTCAACTCTTGATATTATCTGGGGTATGGTCAAAAATCCTGGGCGTTTAATAGTGGAATTATTTACCCCTTTAGGCGAAACTATTAAATATTTTTTAGGTCAATGGTTGCCCCTAGCATTTGTGCCTGTAGTTGCTCCTGCTTCGTGGGCGATCGCAGGATTTCCCTTGCTAAAATTATTATTAGGACAGGGAAAATCTGTCTTAGCAATTTCGATTCGCTATGCCATGAGTATTACTCCTGGTTTATTTTATGGAGCAATTCTGTGGTGGGCAGGTCAAGGATTTGGGAATTTTAATCGTCAATTAACGACTTGTAAGCCGCGAAAACTTAAGCCTCGTTTTCGTACTTTTTGGGTAGTTTGTATTTGTTTTTCTTTAATATTTACGATTACTTCTAACCCCAATCGTACCCTTTATTTTTTAATTCCCGACTCGATACAACCACGAGTTTATGTCTCGTTATCAGAACAATGGCAAAGAGTGCCGCAAATTCGCTCTTTATTAAATCAAATACCTGATGATGCTAGCGTTGCGGCGACGACTTACTTAATACCTCATCTTTCGGGACGCAGGGAAGTGATTCGCTTGAGTGAAATAAGATTCAAAAGCGATCGCGATCGCATAGAAACTGTAGAATATATGATTGCCGATCTTTGGCGTTTACAACGTTACCAAACTGCATTTAACTTTGATCGCCGTCGTTTAGCTGCGATCGTAACTTTAATTGATACTGTTACTCGTCAGGATAGTTATGGTATTACTGACTTTAATAATGGGATTATTTTATTACAAAAAGGAGTTGATTCTAATCCCATAGCAATGCAAGCATGGCAAAAGTTTAAAAATTATCTCTAAGGCGATCTTTTAGATCTTTTATAAAAGAAACCGAATTTTTGCAATAAATTCCTATAACTTTTTATGAGATTTTTATTTTTGTGTGTTTTGAATATTTCGCAAAGCACTGCAATATGTTGCATTCATATTATGGTTACTAGAAATTCCGCCGAGTTGACAAGTAAAGCTTGTCGGATAACCAACATGTTCATAAATGTCATCAGTAGTACCTCTAGAAATAAATTTTAGTGCGTTATTTAGTTTTGAAAAAGCAGGAGAAGGAAGCATTTCCTCTCCCAAAATTCTAAATGTACCAGGCGGAACACCAGGTACAATATCTTCGCTATTAGCGATGCGGTATGCTCTGAACCTATTACTACATTCTTTAACAAATTTTTGATTTCCTACTCTGGGAGAAGCAAAAGTATACAAGAAAATTCTTGGCTTCGTTTTCTCCGTACTTAAATCAATATTAAGTAATTTAGCAAGATGTAAGGCTGAAATTGTTGCTAAAGCAGCTCCTAAACTATGTCCAGCAACATAAATACTGTTGGGTTTTTGATCTTTTTCGATAAATTCACTTTTGAAGCACTCTTCAACTGTTTCAAGAATTGTTTTTTTATGAAGCTCATGAACATCAGGGTATTGTTTCAGACTTCTCTGACGAGCTTTTTCATCAATGGATCGAGAATATTTATTTAAAACCTTATTGATCGACTTCTCGCCGTCCAAGATCCCAGGACGATAATCTGTGTAGATTTTATTAAAACCAAGTGATATTTCCAAATCAGATTTATCTTCAAGATGTCGCTTTAAGAAAGATAGCTGTTTAAACTGAAAGTTAACAAACCATTCTTCAGGTTCACGAGTACCTCGGAAAACTACGAAAATAAGTTTCTCATTATCTTGGTTTACTCGCTCAGCAATAAATCCAAACCTATCAACATCTGGTACTGGAGTTGGAGGAATTGATATGCCTTCAAATGAATAAGCCAAGTAGTTATAGGTTGTTAGAATTTTATATTGAAAGAAGTCATCATTATAGGTCTCTCTAACTTCATTTGGGAAGGTTGTTTTCTGTGTATTTTGCTCGATGAAATAATCGTCAATCCTATCTTTACATATATTTGAGCTAGTGTATATTATGGAGCCTTGATACAACAAATTAGGTCTTTGCTGTTCTTTAATTGGTGGAGATTCATTAAAAAGTTCGAAATCTTTGATTGCAATTCGCGTTAAGTTAGCTAACTCCCATGCCGTATCTTTTTGAAAGCCACGTGGAACTGTCAACTCAACATTATTTTTTTGATGAATAGATTTTTCAAGATCCTCTTCTTCTGGAGTTAAAAGTATAAATATGTGGCTTAAATTATTATTGGTACTTTGCATTATCATAGTATTATTTAAGAGTTATAAATTTGTTGGAATAAAAAAAGTTTGTTCTGTTAAACTACGAGACTCAGTCTCTTAATTTCGGGATTGTTTTACTAAAGTTTGGTTACTAAATTTAAAAAAACCTACCATGTTTTCTGCTTCTTTATATGCTAAGAGCAGTTTGTCAATATCAGGTTTGTAATGATCGGGATGAGGGCTTAGATCATACTCTAGTATCGCTTGTTCTAAGTGTCTAAATGCTCGCCAAACATCACTAGATTTACCCTGTAAATTAAAAGCAGTTATTAAGGCAGAACTTACAGCAGATACTAGTATAAAAACTTTTAACCAAATACTTTGGCTTAGAGCATCTGTATAAGTTGCTGCGATTAGGGCAGAAATCACTGAAACTACTCCCAAAAAGACAAAAATACACATTAAAGTTGTTGACCAAAATCGATAGCCTTTAAGTCTTTTTCTAATTCTCTGGTGAATATGTTTTACAAAATCATCATTTAGTTTAGGTGATTTTAGTTTAGGTGGTTCTTTTTTTATGTCTATTTCTTCATACATAATAAATTAGGCTTTATGCTTGATTTTTTGATTATTAAAGCATAGTCATTAACAGAAAAACTTATCTTTCAACCAAGCTGATGATTGTGAATTTTTGCGTTTACTTTTTCAGCAAACCCTAATTAAGCTGAGTTCATGTAGCACAATAGGGATTGTGGCAATACTTATAAGAAATAACCAAGCTAAAATCTCTATTTTGACCAGAATTCTTTTATTAAGTCGCTGGATTAGCTTTGGTGTTTTCTTGAGTAATTTCATTATGTAGCACAAAAACTATATCCAGTACTTAGTATATTACAAGCTGACATACAGAGCTTGAATGATATTATTAACATTTATTACAGGTAACTTCAATTATAAACAACTCAGCAATCCCTCAAAGTTTTGCTGTCTCTAGGTTGTAAACTAGTAGATAATGCATTAAGCAAAAGTACTTATAATTCACATCTACTTTCAGGAAGAGGAATCTCAACATAACTATCTTTAGCTATCTCTGCACCATAGGCAATACAAGCTAGAATATCTTCTCTATAAATACTGCTGTTTTTGTCTCTCTTGATAATCCACATGACTAATCCACATGACAGGATAGTAAGCAGGGCTATTTCATTCTAAAAACGTCCATGAGTAGTCTAGGGATTGTGAGCAACGCCGTTATGCCTGAACTATATTAGTCCAACTGTATTCTCGATCGAGAATCACTAGAGAAGAAAAACTAAAAAATAGTCTTCGTGTTACAAATCTTTAGTCTCCCCCATTCTAGAGCTTAAATTTTAACTACACTTTAGGAACTTCCACCCAACTACGATTATTGTGAGATTGATGGGACAAATCCATCAGAAGTTGCGAATAGATACCTTCCTGTAATGAGGGAGTGAGAGATTTTCCTCGATCGATCGATTCCACCAAGCGATCGACGATTCTAATAAAAGGTGCTAAACGACCATCACTAAACATTTGGGGAAAAGCTAAACGTTTGGGAATTTCTACGGTTGCTAGAGATTTGCCTGCAGGGGCAGCTAAGAGTTTGAAACCATGAACATAATCTTTGAGATTATCGCTTCCTAATACTAAAGTACCTTTGTCACCATAGATTTCTACCCAATGTCCTCTACCATTATAGGTAACCGAACTAATGGATAACTGACAGGGTGTACCATCGGCTAATTCCATCATAATTAAGCAAGTATCATCAGCATCAACTGGCTTTAAAACATTTCCTTCTTGAGGATCGGGGCGTTCGGGAATAGCGCAGGATAAATTGGCAGATAAACGTTTGACATCCCCAAATAGCCAACGAATATAGTCAAAAGCATGGGAACCCACCGCACCTAAAGCACCACCACCACGATCTTTACGAGCATACCAATTCCAAGGTCTTTCTGGGTTTGCCCGACTGGTGACAATCCAATCAATTTTAATTAATCTGGTTTGTCCAACATATCCCTGTTGTAAATATTCGGCTAATAGTTGCCAAGCGGGAACAAAGCGAAACTCAAAATCTGCGATCGCAACTAAACCTTTTGATTCCGCAAGTTGGTGAAGTTTTCTTACCTCTTCGACATTCATTGCCATTGGTTTTTCCAATAACAAATGTTTCCCTGCTTCTAAGGCTGCTGTCCCCATGGAATAATGTAAAAAGGGTGGCGTTGTAATACTGACCGCATCAACTTCAGGAAGGGCCAAAATCTTATCTAATTTATTGTAAGCATAGAGAATATTGTGAGAATCAGCGATCGCTTTTGCTGTTCCCAGATCGCGATTATAAACTGCTACGACTTCAGTACGAGGATGATGTTGAAAGCCTGGGATATGGATTTTTTTTCCGAAACCTGTTCCAATAACGGCAATACCAATTTTTTTGTCTGAAGATGCCATAGGTTTGTTGCTGCTTAAAATTTACAATTGCTTCGCCATTAGCTATGAGCTTGTTCAAGCAGAAAGATTATATCAATCATTGGAGATGAATTTTCGTCCAATTGCACCTAAAAACTAATTCAAGACCATTTTCCCAGCTTTTTTCTACAAGCTGTCAGCAGCTGTACTATTTACTCTTGGTTATCAATACCGTTATATTTTTATTAGATAAGAAATGGCAAACCTCAGTTAAATACAAATTCTCATGAGAAAACAAGATGCAATCGCGTTTGCTAAAAAGTTTGATTGGACAGCAGCAGATGCTAAAAGAGCTTTTGTCGATCTTGATATAAAAGGAGCTGATGAGCAAACTTTGTTGTTAGCAATGGCTAACTTTGCAGGAAAAGAACTACTAGAAAGACAAAGATTACAAGCCGCTCAAAAAGGGCAAGTAACCAAAAAGAAGAATGAAATTAAAAAAATTGAATTAGAGTTTGCCGCAACAATTGAGTCTCATGAGAAAGAAATACATCAGATGCGATCATCATTTATTCCTGTGATTTCTAGTTTATATAAATTCGCTAATAAATTTGGGTTAAAAGATCCTTGGATTGAGGCTTTGTTGGCTACCTATGAAGAACATCAACAAAAGTCTGCCTAGTACTGATATGTGAAAGTAATAAGTAATAAGCAATAAATTATGGTTGACTACTATTAGGTTTAAATTTATAACTTGACAGCTTGACAAATGCAACAATAAATATGAATTATCGTCAACATATTACAAGAGTACAACTTAAAGGCTATGGTATTAGTCATTATCAAGCCAAAGTTGTAACTAAAAATATTGTGCCAATTGGGAAAGAAAATAATACCAATATTTATTTGTTATCAGACGCGATCGCTTCTATTAAAGAATATTTAGCAAAGCCTCGAATCACAACCAAAACTCGCCAATCTTTAATTTCTGTACTGCCAAAGCTTATACGGCAATTGGATAATGTTAATCCTATTATCTTCGGTAATGGCACAGATCCAGAACTAAGTAAACTGAGTAAAAAACTGTTTCTTCAAGTAAGTAAAACAGAACAAAATTTAATCAAGACAAAATCACAAATCGCTACTTTACAAGGCAAATATAAAAAATGAATAATATTAACAATGATAATTTATCACAATTAACTGAAACATTATTTAAATTAAATAATCAACTTGATAAATCTATTCAAAATAAACAAGCAATCATTAATAAAATCAAACAAAAATATGAACCCAGGACAGAATTTAATCGCTGGCGTAATAGTGAAGAAGGGAAATTATGGAAAGAGCAACAATATCAAAAACAAAAACAATGTTGTGCTATTTGTCAAGCGAAAATTGAACTAAAATGGTCTCATATAGATCATCTTAAACCAATTTCTATTTATCCCGATCTATCTTTAGATACTTCCAATCTACAAATTGCTTGCGGTTCATGCAATACAAAGAAAAATAATAGTGAAATTTATTAGATGAAAATGTAATTTAGTTACAATCTAATTATTCACTAAATTAATCAACTCAAATGAATTCTAACGCGCCCAGCAAAACGACTTCCTCAGAGATTGCGTTACCTCTAGTTACCAAAACTAATCCTAACGATAGTTTCAGAATTACTTTTGCACCTTTATCTTTAGATGAAGTTTATCAGTTAGCAGATGATCCTGGTAATGGCGCAGTAGTTGTTATGAGTGGTACGGTACGCAATAAAACCGATGGTCAAACCGTGACTCATCTAGAATATCAGGCTTATGAACCAATGGCGATCGCAGTTTTTAAATCGATTGCTCACCAAATCCGTCAACAATGGCAAGATGCGAACAGAGTTGTGATTCATCATCGTACAGGAAAACTAGAAATTGGAGAAATTAGCGTCTTAGTTGCCGTCGGGTGTCCTCACCGGGGGGAAGCTTTTGCGGCTTGTCGCTACGCGATCGATACTTTAAAACATAATGCACCTATCTGGAAAAAAGAATACAATGTAATGTTAGATGATAAGACTGGTGAGAAGATAGTCTCAGGTTCTTGGGTTTCAATTAGTGCTTGTGAACACAATAATAAGACTCTTCTAGAGTAGCTATGACAAAATAATATATATAAATTTCCTAAAAGCCTTGCTTTGCAGAGCTTACAGGATTATAAAAATGCAATTCGAATAAAAATAAATTTTTGTTTTTTTTATGATACTTGACCTTATGTGGGATCTATAGTTTACCCATAACTTCTGAAACTCTTTTCTAGCCTCGCTTACAGTCTCTGAAATTTGGTTGGATTTTTGCCATTCGCCCTCTCTCTTTCGCGATCGCGACCAGAACTGAAGCAGGGCAATCGCACACAGTTCTTAAAGATATGCAATAAACTCATAACATATCTTAAAACAATAGCTATTGGTGCATGAAGATGATACGGAATCAGTTAGGATGCTTCCACATCAACTTTCTGTTAACAAGAGCTTAAGCTATCGTCTGGTTCTGGGTCAACGAAAAGTGGATGAGAAATCCAATGAGATTAGCGCGATTCCAGAATTGCTCAAGCTATTAGAGATTCGAGGTTGTTTAATCAGTCTGCAACCCCTCGGATTGAGATTAAAACTCAGTCCCAGCCCGATGAATGGTTAATTTCTGTCCAGGATAACTGCATTGGCCTCAAACCTATATGTGCCGAGCGGATTTTTCATATTTTTCAATTAGATTTCTGCGATCAGCTAAAGGCTGGCACTTCGTGGTCTCGCAAAATGTTCGAGACAGTCGATACAAGATTGGAGATTTCACTAGGATTTTAATTGTTCTAAAATTGTAAGTAAACCAAAGAAAGATAACAATGGCAGCTAAAGATAAATTTCATGCTGTAGTTAGAATCGCTCTAGAAAAAGAACAGTGGAAAATAACCGATGATCCGCTGCGACTGGAAGTAGGCGGCACTAAGTTTGAAATTGATTTGGGAGCAGAGCAACTGTTAGCAGCAGAGCGAGGCCAAGAAAAAATTGCCGTTGAGATTAAAACTTTCTTGAGCGATTCGCCACTGACGGATTACCATACTGCGTTAGGACAGTTTTTGAATTATCGACTTGCCTTAGAAATCAGCGATCCAACACGTATTTTGTATTTGGCAGTACCTGTGGTTGCTTATGAAGCTTTTTTTAAGCGAGAATTTGCCCAAATTTCATTAGAAAGATATCAGATTAAACAAATCATTTATGATCCGATACAGGAGGTAATTTTGCAATGGATACCATAGAGTCTTATCGTAATATAATTCAGTCGTTATTGACTACTTATGCAGCTATCCCAATTGCCAATGGATCGATTGAATGCTACACAGTTTTTGATACGGAACAGGATCATTATCAGGTAATGAATGTGGGATGGGATGGCTATCGGCGAGTCTATGGTTGTGTTTTACATTTGGATATTCAGGAAGGAAAGATTTGGATACAGCAAAATATGACGGAAATGAGAGTGGCGCAAGAACTTGTCGAGCGAGGGGTTGAGAAGGAAAATATTGTGCTGGGGTTTCAAGCTCCTGAAATGAGGGAATATACTGGCTATGCAGTTGCTTAACTCCTTTGGCTTTGTGCAATCGCAGTTCAATTCAAAATTCAAAATGCAAGAGGAGTTACCAAATAATTGGGCGACCTATCCCGCACCTGTAGAGCTGGCTGAAATAGGAAATGATTGGGTTCAAAAACAGGATACCGTCGCTATATGTGTACCTTCTTCGATCACTCCAAATGGTGAAGGACGCAATTATATTTTGAATCCAGCTCATCCTGATTTTGCACGAGTAAGAATAATTAAGATAGAAATATTGTTGAATGAACCAGCAAAAAGTTTACCAAGTTGTGCAACTTGGTAAACAATGTTAAAGTTAGACATAGGTCGATTGAAGAATGTTGTGGTTTCAGGAAAAATGATAATAATCGATAAACAAGAATTAATTAAGAAGGTCTCCGCTTCAGTTGAGTCTGAAATATCGCTCGATAAGCTGTTGGATATTGTAGAAACTCTGACCTTGGCAAAAAACGAAGCAGACCCGTTACTCAAGGCAAAATTAAAAGGACTGGAAGTCAAACAACAGTTGCTCTTCCAATATGATGAACCCTTGAATAGTCAAGAGGTAGCCGACATGCTAGGTATGACGCGTCAAGCAGTAGATAAACGACGCAACCATAACAAACTATTGGGGCTTTCATTGGGGAAAAGAGGCTATCGTTATCCAGCATGGCAATTTGACAATGGGGATATATTGTCTGGATGGGAATCAGTTTTGGCTGCTTTGACAGAGATCTCGCCCTGGGGTAAATTACAGTTTATGTTGAGTGGAGATATTAGATTAGAAGGAAAAACACCCATAGAATGCTTGCAAGCAGGAGAAATTGAAAAGGTAGTAGCAGCAGCAAAAGCTTATGGGCAACAAGTCGCAGCGTAACAGATTAGCTGCTCATCCTTTACCGCCAAAAGATTTTCAGCAACGAATGTTACCTGTAACGGAATGCCAGATTACTTGGTATCGGCTAAATCCGTCTCGTCATACTTCTGCATTGTATTTCGACCGTAGTGGAAGGGGCAGGTATGATGGTCTCCAACAAAGTTATGGGATTTTGTATGTAGCAGAAACAGTGGAGGGGGCTTTTATTGAATCCTTTGGACGCAGCCACGGAGCAAAAGGAGTAGCTGAAGAAGATTTGAGAAATCGCAATTTATTTGAGCTCCAGAGCGATCGCCAACTAACATTGGTCAATCTTTGGGGTTCGGGATTGGTCAAAATAGGCGCAGATGCCAGAATCACCTCTGGTTCAGATTATGAGCGATCGAGAACTTGGAGCGAAGCGATCTATCTTCATCCTCAGAAAGTAGATGGCATTCGATATTATTCTCGCCATGACAATACTCAGCTTTGTTGTGGGTTATTCGATCGTACCTCTGGCTATTTGAGAGAGCAAAATCGGGGAAATATGGTAGATAATAATCCTAGTTTGCTGGCAGATATTCTAGAACGCTATGATTATGCTCTGTTATAGAATCACAATTCTAATTGTTTCTCTTTGCTAGATTGTCTCTCAATCGATGAGGTCTTGTTTTTGGCTTCCGATTCCAAGATTCTTTGGATTTCATTCCAATGATTTAACCAACTTTGCTGCCAACTGCTAACATTATTTTCAACAACTAAGTTAGAGACACTATCTGAAACTAGCTGTTTATCGTTACTATTAACAACTATCGTGTCAAATTTGGTTAAATCTAGTTCATTTAATTGTTCAGGCGAATCAAAACTCAGATACAAACAGGGGCAATTGTCTTTATTTACTAATCGCTCAACTAAATAAGCAGATATAGTTTCTACGGGAGAGTTAGCGACAACTATTTTCTTAACTCGATCGCCACTATCATTAATCTCAAACCAAAAGTGAGAATCCTTGCTAACCAAGAAACTGCGTTTGTGCCAAATGGGTTCTCCTTTTCGATCGGCATCTAGTAAGTTAGCTTCTTTTAAACCAGCAGAAATATGTTCAGTATACCATAGCGTTCTAGTAGTATCTTTTGTAAATTTTGCCACTGTTTGGGGTCTGTTACTTCCCGAACTTCCTTGCTTGAATGAGCGTTAGCTAACGCTTTAAGGGAACGCGCGAGTACGAATTTATAGAACTAGAGAAAATAGAGCTTGGTGTAAAGAGAAAGGAATTAGAATTAGTGGTTCGCCATTAGGAAGACCGCCTAAAAATATTAGTCAGGAAATTAAAAAACAAGCTTTAGATGATGAAAGAGTACGTAATGCTATTGAAGGAAAATTTGGTCAAGCTAAAAGACGTTATGGTCTTAATTGTATTATGGCAAAATTATCTAAAACCTCAGAAACTTCTATTGCAATTACATTTTTAGTCATCAATCTTTCTACCCTGCTTCGGCAGTTCAACTGTCTTTTTTTGTGTCTATTTCATTATCCATACAAATTAGACTTAATTCTCGCTTCTTCTATTGTCAAAGCTGATATTAAAGCCTAGTTATTCACAGAAATACTTATCTTTCAAACAAGCTAATTATTAGAATTTTTTTCGATTAACTTTTTCAGCAAACCTTAATTACGGCAAAGTGCCTTCCCTCACGACACCGTCCCTGAAATACAAGCACTCAGAAATAATATTCCAAGAGTTAATAGAACAATTTCAAGTAGAATTTACCAATTTATTTAATGCTAAAAATGTTCCGGAAAATTATCAAACGGTAACAGAACAAGTTAGATTGTGGTTTAAAGATAAACTGTTAACCTATAGAGAGCAGACCGAGTTTATTTAAGTTTCCTAGTATTTAATGCGATCGCGTAGCGACTACCGAAGGTCTCGCAAAGCGAGGCGCTACGCGAGACCTCGAAGAGATCGCTTAATCTTGAAGATCCTCTTGCCTTAGTATTGGGGAATACTCGAATCAACCATCACAGAATAGGCTTTGATTCCTCCAGAGACATTTTTAACATTACTAAAACCTTGATTAATTAACCATTGACAAATTTGAGCTGAGCGCCTTCCATGATGACATAAGACGATAGTTTCCCTTTCCCAGTTAAAACGAGCTTTTATTGTCTCGCTCCAATCTGCAAATTGACTTAGAGGCAAAACGGTAAATTTGGGGATACTGGCGATCGCGACTTCCTCTGGCTCCCTCACATCTATCAATTGTAGCTGATTCTCCTTTTCTACCATGAGTTGAGCCAATTCGGTGACGGAGATTTCAGGAAGATAAGAATATGTCATGAGTTTAATCCGCGCTTATGGATATTTTTAGAAAGTAGTTATACTAAGGAGTACAACACATCAAGCTTTGCTATATGTCAATTTATATCCCAGCAATTTTTTAGTGACGAGATCCCTGAGCTCTTCTTATTTTTGTAAGAGTGCGACAAAACGCTCCCTGTTCTCTCCAACTGCTGCATCTGCTGGCAACCTTGTCATAGCTTTCTGGGAGGGGCGAGCATCCTAGTTCTAAAACGGTCAATTTGTGGCTTATATATTCCCCAGTGCTATCTTTAAACATCAATGTAATAGCTGAGGTTGGTCAGACAATCAGCAGCCAGACTTTCATAAATTTTTATATTTTCGGGAGCATACTTGAGAGTATCAACGGTTAATTTCTTTATTTTTAAGGGTTTTGTTGACATTATTAATAGCTAACGCGTCTACTGCAGAGTATTTTCTCTTAATGAATTAAATGGCGGTATTCAAATAGCTGTGTTATTAAGGGTCAGGTTATCTCTGTATAAGATTAGGTTGATATAGAATGGCAAGTCTTTCACAAGTATGGAAATTTAGGAAAGTAGAAAAAATTTCCCGATCTAACTCGATGGAGCCAAGAAATTTATATTTTAATATTGCACTTGTAATATTATTTATTACAATAATTCCTTATTTATTCCTTGCTCTGTTCTCAGTTCCAGCAGGTGATGATTTCGTCCAAGCTTCAAACGCTTTAGAAAAAGGTGTATTCGGTTATGTAAAATGGAGGTACTTTAATTGGAATGGTCGATATACCTCTGATTTTATAATCGCTTTTTATAATATTCTAGGAAATAAAATATCACAGTATTTTCTAATTAAATTTTTTTTTATTGTACCGCTATCTCTACTTTCCTGTTATGTAGGAGCGAACTACTTCTTTTTAAAAATTTTATTTAAAAATAATCAAATTAGATTTAATATAATTTATGCCTTAATAGCGACTATTTCTATTATTAGCAATACCTTAATAAGTCAAAGTGTCTTTTGGCTAGCGGGTGGAACTGCTTATGGTTTAGCTAGCTCTTTATTTATTATTTCATTCGCCATAACAATTTACACCCTTTATCTTAGTCAAAACTACTCGTTTTTATTCTTCATAAATGCACTTATAATATCTTTTATCAATGGTTTATCTGAGACAATAATGGTAGTCAATACAACATTTATTATTGTAATCTCAATACTTAATATTGTCATCTTTTCAAGAGCTTATCCTCGGAGATTCTCATTGAAGAATGTATCTTATTCGGTAATTGTACTGATATCAGCACTTATTGTTTATATGGCTCCTGGCAATGCAAATAGAAGTTCTGGTTATGCTCAAAGAGGAGATATTGTATTATCTCTAGGCATGAGTATTCACTCAACTTTTGATCATGTTTTTAAATGGATTAATCCTTTCTGGATATGTCTTTTTGTTTTAGGATTATTTATAAGCTGTAAATTGCCTAATAATCGAATAAAGAATCTAGTTGAAAATAGAAAGATATTAACGATAATTTTTACTAGCTTGGTAGCATCTCTATACATGTCATATTTCGTTCGTTGGTATTCTACAGGTCATGAAGGAGTTCTCCGAGCTGATACTGTAAGCTACACTATATTTTTTATAATTACTGTTATATTAAGCATCTGTCTTGGAGTAAGTTTAAACTCAAATAACTTAGTAAGTTATGTAAAAACTGAGCGAGTATTTCTCTTCGCTATTACTACTTTCTGCTGTTTGTCAATTGCCATTAATTATCCACAGTTGAAAAATGACTTTCAGATTTTGAAAAGACATTATGAATATTATCAAACTAATTACTCTTTAGCCATTAAGGCTAAGTCAGGCAGCAATATAGAACTTCTACCTGAACCTAGAGCCAAAATATTGAGATATAGTGATGATTACTGGGGTTACTTGCAAAATGATAAACAGCACCCGATCAATAAAGGTTTTGCTCGTTATTTCAATTTAAACTCTGTAATGGTATTAGATCAGAGACTGGATAACGGTAATGACAAACAATAGATTAAGTGACCATGAGTTCCTAGATAGTATAAGCTGGTAAACATTTACTTAAATAGTGCTCATGACTAATATTTATTAAATACTCTAAAAAAAAAATTACTTAAGAGGTATTGAACATTGAACCTTGGATTTACTTATTATTAAGGGGATAGTCATGTATCCAAATTTAAAGAGCACAAAGCTCTCTATAGTAGTTCCTCTTTATAACGAAGAGAAAAATCTTGATTGTTTATTTAAAAGATTAACTTCAGTGCTCAATAAAATAAATATTTCTTATGAAATTGTTTGTGTCAATGATGGTAGCAAAGACAACACTCTAAAATGTCTAATTGAGCAAAATCGGTGTAATACAGCTATTAAAGTAGTGAATTTATCCCGCAATTTTGGAAAGGAAATTGCCCTGACTGCTGGGATTGATTATTCTACTGGCGCAGCTGTTATCAAAGTAGACGCAGTTTAAAGCATCTATTCTCAAAAAAAATTAATTTGAAACTTATCAATCGCTACAACTCTTATTACCTGCGATTTTCAACTATCTAAAATGAAAAATTATCGGTATTAGGCAACTTGCAATTCTACTTTAAGGATTTTGTTGGCATTGTTTCTAGTTAAAGCGTCTACTACAGAGTATTTTCTCTTAATGAATTAAATTGGCAGTATTCAAATAGCTGTGTTATCTATTATTTGTCCCTAACATTCTCTTTTGTGGAGTTTAGCTTAATTTACTCTTTTTTTTATATTATTGAGTTGTTGTTCTAGTGAATCGTAATTGGTTATTGCTTCAGAAAAAACTAGGTATCTTTCTTCTAATCACTCTAATTTTGGGGATCTTCTTTAGATTTCACTACATCGAGCAAAAAATCTATTGGCACGATGAAGTTTACACCTCCATCCGCATCGTCGGAACAATTGAAAAAGAGATGGGTCCTGCTATTGCTAATGGAACTGAGATTGGGGTAGAGGATTTGCAAAAATGGCTGCACCTTCAGCCTGGAAAAACTGTTATCGATACCTTGCAATCGTCAACCGTTGATAGTCATGTATTTCCCCTTTATTATGTCCTAGGACATTTTTGGATTCAGGTTTTTGGCGATTCTATTGTCGCTATTCGTAGTTTGTCAGCGTTTCTCAGTCTGCTAGTTTTTCCAGGTCTCTATTGGTTGTGTTGGGAGTTATTTCAGTCATCCTTGACGGCATGGATTGCAATAGCACTGATGGCAGTTTCTCCTTTTAACGTGCTATACGCTCAAGAAGCCCGAATGTACAGCCTTTGGACGGTGCTCATATTATTTTCTAGCGTCGCACTACTTCGAGCCATGCGGCTGAAAAAATCGTTGGATTGGAGCATTTATGGAGTTACTTTAGTCCTGTTACTTTACTGCCACTTATTTTCTCTATTTGTTGTCCTCGGACAGGGAATTTATGTGTTGATAACAGAACGGTTGAAATTTAAGGAAATTTTCAGAAAGTATCTTGTTACTAGCATTTTTTCCTTCTTACTATTCTGTCCTTGGATTTTTGTGATCTTGACAAATCTCGGTAGCATTCGTGGTCGCAGTGCATGGGCGCAACAAAGAATCCCTCCATTTCAAATTACGCTAGCGTGGCTAAGCGGTATTGTGAGAGTTTTTCTTGATACGGGAAAATCTTTAAGAGAACTTGGTCAATCAACTGAATTCTATTCTATTGTGCTCATTTTTTTGACTATTTTGATTATTTTTTTAATTGGATTTGCGTTGTTCTTCGTAGTTTTTTCTCGAACCAAAGCTCGAGTATTTTTAATGGCTTTAGCAATTCCTGTAGAGTTAATTGCGATACTTCCAGCTTTATTAACTGGAAAGTTATTGGCGGGTACAATTCGCTACCAAATACCAATGTTAATAGTCATCCAAATTTCCCTCGCATATTTACTTGCGAAAAGAATTGAATATCAAAAACAAATGTGGAATCTATTATTAGTGTTGATAATTACTACTGGGGTTGTATCCTGTCTACTCATACCCCAATCTCAGGACTGGTGGAATAAAGGCAACGGGAAAGCAATTCATCTTATTAATGCACATGATAAACCTCTGGTTATTAGCCACACAGGAGCACTGGTTGGAAATATCTTGTCGATGAGCTATTATCTCAAACCCCTGGTTAGGTTTCGTATATTTAAAGATATCCCTGAAACCCTTCCCCAGATTTCTGAGGAGTTTAGCGATATCTTCTTATTCAGCCCAAACGAAAAATTACGCAATGCTGCTGTTCAAGGTTCCAAGTATCAACTAGAAGTTGTAAAACCTAAATCTAGTCGGCTTTGGAGATTAATTCCGCTCAAGGATTCTGGTGATAGTTATAGGTCGTCTTAGAGCATCGGTCACTTGAGAAACATTGAACATTGAACCTTGGATTTACTTATTATTAAGGGGATAGCCATGTATTCAAATTTAAAGAGCACAGAGCTTTCTATAGTCGTTCCTCTTTATAACGAAGATAAAAATCTTGATTGCTTATTTAAAAGACTAACTTCGGTGCTCGATAAAATAAATGTTTCTTATGAAATTGTTTGTGTCAATGATGGTAGCAAAGATAATACTCTAGAATGTCTAATTGAGCAAAATAGCTGTAATCAAGCTATTAAAGTAGTGAATTTGTCCCGCAATTTTGGTAAGGAAATTGCCCTGACTGCTGGGATTGATTATGCTACTGGCGCAGCCGTTATTCCCATTGATGCAGATTTGCAAGATCCCCCAGAATTAATTGAAGAATTAATAGCCAAATGGCGAGAAGGCTACGATGTAGTTTATGCTACCAGACGTATCCGTAAAGGAGAAACTTGGCTAAAACGCTTTACTGCTGATGCTTTTTATAAAACAATCGGCAAAATGAGTCGCGTTAATATTCCTCCCAATACAGGGGACTTTCGTTTATTAGATAGAAAGGTTGTTGAAGCTCTCAAACAATTACCTGAAAGAACCCGTTTCATGAAAGGAATATTTGCTTGGGTGGGTTTTAAACAAACTTCTATTATTTTCGAGCGCCAACCTCGTTTTCAAGGTAAGACTACTTGGAATTATTGGAAATTGTGGAACTTTGCTTTAGATGGTATTGCTTCTTTTAGTT
>JASJDR010000331.1 GCA_030065615.1 Xenococcus sp. MO_188.B8
CTTTTGGCGGGAGGGATAACGTGGCAGATTGCTTCTCAAAACTTATTGCCATCTATCCTTCGTGAATCACTTAATATAGGTGGCTGGGTCTTTATTTGGAAAGCGGTTGAAGCATTCTCTTTCGGTAACACTGAGCTCTACCGTAGTTATCGAACTTACAAAAGATTGCGAAATGCCCCCATTATTTTCCAAGAAGGAGAAAAACCATAATCTTTTATCTATAAATTAAGAAGAGACAAAAAATAAATCTTAGAATCATGCAGTTGTAAGAACCTCTATCGAGCCTAGATTATTTCTTTTGCACATATTTTGCACAGCGACTCAAAGACAAAGCTCCACTAGTAAAGGATTGTGATCCGAGGAAGAAATGTTATTAATTACCTTAGCACTAGCGCTTTTTTGTCTAAATCCTCGGTAAAAAATATAGTCCAAAGGCGGAGAGAACAAGAAACGTTTAATTTTAAGAGCTTCGATCACGGGAAAAGCTACAGGAGTTAAACCTAATTTACTAGTCATTTGCAACAGTAATAACCATCGAGAACGATTCCAAGTATTAAAATCTCCTGAAAAAATTACTGCTCCCTGATGTAAGTTAATTATGGCGGCTATTTCCTGTAATTGGGCTTGAAATTTACTAGTATTGACGAAGTTAATTAAATGAGTATTAACAGTTAACAAGGTTTCGCGATCTCGCGTTAAGCGAGGCACTGCGTGGTCGCTACTTAGAGAATATTCCACGAATAGAGAGACCTTAGGCGTTCGGGTTACGGGTTCTTGGTGCTGAGTAATCTTAGCTTGACTAAAAATGCGATCGCCTTTAGATGCGGTTAAAACCCCCGAATAGCTATTATCCAAGGTATCAATTAAATTAGGAGCAAAACTCCAGCCCATTGAGGCTAGTTCAGGAATTTCTTGTTTGATGGCACAAAGACGAACTTCCTGTAAAAAAATCTTATCTGGTTGATGTTGGTCGATAATTGCCAAAAAATCTCTCTTCCAGTTGCGATCAGCTTTAGCTGACCCTGCGTGAACGCGGTTATTTTTGGCAATATTCCAACTTAAAACCTTAACTGAATTTTGATTTAGTTCCGATGGTAAGGGCTGATTTTTTTCAATAGTTATTTCTGCAACCTTTCCAAATCTGTGGGTGGGACTCAATTGTTTTAGATAAGATAGGGGGTTTTGTTCTTGTAGCTCGAACATTGACTAGAAATTAAGTAGCTAGACTTAATTAGATATGGAATAGTTAGGTCAGAGGTTAACCTTACTTTTAATTTTCAGTGTAACGAATGAATGATTTCGATCATAACGAGGAAATATCGCGATCGTCAGGTAAGTTCTGGGCACTGCTTAAACTTTAAAAGCTTTTTAATTTTCTCCCTATCCCTCGACTGCGATTGGACTACACCATTACTATACATAGTACACAAGATAGCTTGATCTTCATGATCGTTCTTTGCCCCACCATCACTTTTAATTACACCCCTTGCTATTTACATCCAAATGTACAGATCCCAAGCCAGACAAAATCACTATAGGTTTATTTTTTTAATAATATTAACTTTATTGATATCTTTTGTTCCCTATCTCAGTCTGGCCCAGGTTCCCGAGCCGCAAATTTCCCATAAAGCTCCAGTAATGCTAGATGGTCAAGTAATATTTGAAGTCGGTAATTTTGGTATTTTCTCAGCCCAAGAAAGAGCAAAAAAAATTAATCAAGCATTAAGAGATACAGTTAAATCTTCTGACAGCATCACTATTGAAGTAGTCGAAGTAGATAACCAAGTAACTATCAGAGATAGTTCTAGTAAACGGCATTTACTCACTATTACCCAGGCAGATATTATTTCTGCTGCTACCCCTTACAATCAAGCAATTATTTGGAAAAAACGTCTTAAGAAAGCTTTAGAAAAAGGGCAAAGAGAACGAGCTTCTATTTACAAAACTAAGGCTTTATTTACGACAATTCTAGTTATTTTTATTACAATTACTTTGCATATTGGTTTGCGTTTTTTTCGGAGATTTAGTTATCGAAAAATCAATAATTTACTAAGTTCACAACCAAGATTTCAATCATGGAACAAATTCTTAATTAGGTGGGAAAAGCTCACCGTTCTAGTATTACAAATTATTATTTGGATTTTTACCTTATTTTATACTACTAATCTTTTTCCGCAAACTCGCAGTTGGCTTTATTGGCTTTTTTATTGGTTGAATTCTCCTAGTGTTAGTTTGGGCAATAAATTTTATTCTCCTTTAGAAATAGTTTTTTTACTAAGTTTAACCTTAGCTGTTTGGTTTGTGGTTAGATTTTTGACCAATTCATTTAAATATTATGTATTAAGACAGATTGGTACCGAACAAGCAATTCAAGAAATAATTGCCGTTTTTATCCAATATGTTTTAACCTTTTTGGCACTAATTATTTTATGGCAAAGTTGGGGATTAGATCTTGGTGCATTAGCCATTGCCGCTAGTGTTCTGGGGGTAGGGATTGGTTTTGGTTTACAAAATATTGTCAATAATTTTATCAGTGGTTTAATTATTACATTTGAAAGACCAATTAAAATTGGTGACTTAATCAAAGTTGGGGAGCTTATTGGCACAGTAAAAAATATTGGGTTTCGCAGTACAGAGATCGCAACCCAAGATCGGATTACAATTATTATTCCTAATTCACAATTATTAGAAAATCAAGTAATCAATTGGAATCATGGAGACTCAATTTCTCGTTTAAGAATTAGGATTGGTGTTAGTTACAGTTCTGATATCAGAAAAGTTAAAACAGCATTACTCCATGCAGCCAAAAATCATTCTGAGGTTTTAAGAACTCCTCGTCCTCAAGTATGGTTTCAAGAATTTGCTGATAGTTCTCTTAATTTTGAACTTTTAGTTTGGATTAAAGAACCTAAAAAACAGTTTCGTATTAAGAGCGATCTCAATTATTTAATCGCAGCAAGTCTGCGTCAATATAATATCGAAATTCCCTTTCCTCAAAGAGATTTAAATTTCAGTTCTCCCAAACTAGAACAATTATTAATAGCTTGGTTAAGTTATCAAGGAATTAATCCTGCCATTTCAGAAATTACTCATGACTCTAATTCAAAGATTCCTAAGATTAAAACTAGCAAATCTGAAGATTTTTTTATTACTATTGAAGATAAATTAACCGAAGAAGATCTAGAACAATTAGTTGTGAAGATGCGTTCTGCCGACGGTTTAGACATTAGCGATCGCAATTACTATCTTAATTTTTTTCCAGCTTGTTTTATCGGTTCAGAAGCCGTAGAGTGGCTAGTACAAAACCAAAATTATCAACGAGAAGAAGCCATTGAAATTGGACAAATTCTGATTGAAAAAGGGATTATTCATCATGTTACCGACGATCATTCTTTTAAAGATGCTTATTTATTTTATCGATTCTATGTTGATGAATGATATGTTTAAGCTAAATCACAGTAATTCGAATATTGATTAATTGGTCTTTGTGTTGCTTTAAGAATCAGGAGATTGTAAATATAAGATCTGCATAATCCGCGAGCCTGGCTCGCTGAGAGCGTCTCGGGCGATGGTCGCGACTTCCCCTGCCACGCTTACCTTATACTCGGCGACGATATCACCGAAAGAATTGCGCTGAAGCGCGACTTGCTGACCTGGGGTCACCCTGTCTCTAAGATCAACCAGCAACTCAAGGTAACCGCCAGTCGTCGAACGAATAGTTTCAAATGTATCACCGACAAAGGTTCCAACTTCCTCGGACGTTTTACCCATAGGACTGTCAATAATCCCATAGTTCCTGAGCACGTTCATGCTGCCTTCAACGGCCATAGAAATTTTCGAATGGTCAAAGATCCGAGGCGCTCCGATCTCAATAGTTATTGCTGGAATGCCTGCCTGGACAAATGCCATTTCCAGCGAACCCTTTTCCCCCGAATCATTCTTGATCTGTTCGCTAGGAAATAATCTGGCAATTTGCTCGATTTCTGGACTTCTAAAGTCGGCGAAGATAAACATCGTAAACTCTCCGCCAGTTGAAGATGTGTGATAGTCAAGGGCGAGATCGACGTTATTTTTAAACAAATGATTCCAGAGAATACCCGCATGGCGTGTAGGCGCGTCTTTGCCTATTTCATCGCCAGGCCAGACACGATTAAAATTGATTAAAGAATAGCCTTTCTGTGGGGTATGCCAATCGCGATGCATCTGCTCCCTGGCTGGGCGGGAGAGGTCGTGGACTGCGAGCACGGTACCAGCCATTTGCGTCGGCTCAAGATCCTCCATGATGCGCCGCACTGTCTCCACTGAGCTTAACTCATCGCCGTGCACACCAGTAGTCATTAAGATCCGTTTGCCGTCCCGAACGCCCTTGGCAACTACAACAGGAACGTACCAGTGCTGACCAGTACCCATCTGCACCCCCTGGAAGAAAAAGCGGTGTTTCTTGCCTGGTTCGAGGTCGTTGACGTCTAACTCACTGAGCACGGATACCCCCTGGATAATGTCGCCAGTATGTAATGTAGGCATCGGCATCTTCTCCTTGAGTTGTTTCACACTCACACCTCCTGAACTTAGCAAATTGCGGAACTGCTTGTCAATTGGGTATTTGCGAGCAGGCCAAGTCTGGTACTTCGTAGTCTCGCAAAGTGAGGCGCTACGTGAAAGCATTTCTTAAAAAAAGCGATCGCAAATTACAAAAGAAAGAATGCGATCGCCATAAATTCAAGATTTATGAATCTAGCTAATGATACAGAAATAATAAATCAGAAAAATTGCTATGTTTCACAAATTATTGGCATTTTTGCCTAAAATTCAATTAAAAGAGTCTAAATCCAGAATTTGGACACCATTTTGTTTCATTTCCAAAAACATTTCTCCCATTTGTTTCCAAAATAGACCGCCAGTGCCGATAGTTAAAATCAAAGCAAAACCAAAAGCTGTGATCCAACTAAAGCCAAAAAGCAATAATCCTCCGCCTAAAAAAATCCAGGTACCTAAACATAAACCTTGATAAGCAATGATCAAGTTTTGATCTTCTAGTTTATAAGCGTCTGGTTTTTGGGGATCTTCTTGCCATTGGGAGCTTTTCTGCGTGATTATTGTTTGAAACATCGCACCGAAGAGGATTCCAATTAAGATTCCCGAAATAGGGATGAGGAATGGAGGTTGAGGGATGTAGTAAGCCATGAAAATCTAAAGTAGTTTGTTAGCATTTGTGATCTTTAATTCTTTTTCAGGATACTATATGAGAAAAAAAGAGTGAGGAACGCTGGTCAAAATTCAAAAGGGGCTTCTAACCTACTACCCTAATCATTACCATTACCTAATTCCTCATCCCTAATCACCAAAAATTGCTAAATATATTCAGAAATATCTTCGTGACATTCATCTGCTAAATAAGACAAAGCGCGGAAGCGTAAGCCCACGACCTCTTCATAAAGAGGATTTAATTTACATAATGGAGGAATATGGGCAAGATTACGCCCAAAAAGATTAATATCTCTTTCTAGAGGACATTGGGGAGGAATCATTCGACAGACAAAATGAGCTACACGAGGATCTTTAATTTCCATCCCATCTAGCCAATTCTTGATCGGTTTGAGAAGATCGGGATGAGGATGGGTTTGACTTGAATCTATAACTCCCGTCTGCTCTTCAAATCGACAAATGGTCTTCTCCAGATATTCTAAAGCCTCAACTTTAATTTCTAAGGCATCGCAATATTTGTGTAACAATTCATATTCTGGAGGAGAGTACACGCCATCGGCTATGGCAACTAAGACTGCCGTTCTTAAAAAATTTTCTCCTGTATTGGGATCTTTGCCGAGATCCGTTGCTAATTCTTCTGGTGTAATCGTTTCTAAAGGTAAATCTTGATCTAGATTGGCCAAATCTTTGGCTAATTGATTAATAACTTCTTTTTCTTCAGGATCATAATGTCCATCTGCCCAAGCTACTGTATACAAACCTCGCAGCCAAGCCATAATTTGACCGTCTGTATAAAATGATGACATTTTTCACAATCTAAATATCTAATTAATCAATGAAAATAGTGCCGACAACCCAAAATTATACTCGATAAAAGCATAGCTTTAGAATTGTACGACACCCTATCTAGAGTATGAATAGAAATAGTTATTATTGCTATTCTGAGTCTTTGTTTTTCTATTAGTAGGCTAAACCCATACTACGGGTAGTCTCAGCTCCTAGATAAACGCGGACGCTTAAAAAGTCGGTAGGACAAGCGGTTTCACACCGTTTGCAACCGATGCA
>JASJDR010000332.1 GCA_030065615.1 Xenococcus sp. MO_188.B8
GGGTATATCATCTGCTCTTTCTGAGTTCGTTCCTTTCAAGAATATTGCTCTCTCTATTCTCTCAACTTCTTTCTCAGCATACACTTGAGCTGTTTTATTTCTTTGACTATCTTGGATTTAAGCGAACCGTGAGTAGAGTGTCGATTCAGTAATCATAAAATTCTAGTCAAAGTAAGCAGAGGACCAGGGAGCGGGGGGCAGGGAGAAAGCTGAAAGTGTTGATTTTTCGTTTCTCAATTTGTTGGCTTTTATGACTGAATCAGTGTTCTAGAAAAACGTCAGTTCGACGAAATTAAGACAGACCTCTGGCTAAACCCTCTTCTCATAAAGCTTTGCAAGAGCAAGCGGTGCGAACCCGCTTGCTCGGTAAGCGTTCCTTTGCTTCGCTAGATCACCCAAAACTATATCTTTTGAAGAGTATTATCCGTCTCTTCTATATGTTTCTTTTCATCCTTGGCTTTTTCTTGTACAACCTCGCTGAGATATCCCTCCACATCTCGCTGGATAATGTTTTCTACTCGTTGAGCAAAATCAGAATAGACTTCAGCGTGACTCTGGGCATTACGATAAGGGCCACTTAGCTGGAAGAATTGCCAGCCCTCAATCTTCATGGTTTCGGCTGTGTTACGATAGTTACGGTAGCGATCGCCATAGTGAAAAAACTCTTCTACCGCAGCACTAATAGCAACAGCCTGACTCAAGATAAAGGCAATCCAACCGAGTATTTGTTGGAGATTATTTTGACCATTACTACCATCGAGGTTCAAACTTACCAAAGCAGGAACGATTACTCCCCCAATAATTGTGACAAGGCGCAAGCGATAATATTGTTTCTTATTCTGATCCGCCTTACCTTCCAACCACATCAGTTGATCTAACCAGCGCGATTTCATAAACTGTTTTTCCATATCAGGTAATTCAATCCGATCTATCAAGGAATGCATCTCTTCCTTGAACTGTTCACTATAGGTTTTGGGCTTGTTGGGCTCGGAGATAATCTCGAAGTTTGTTGTTTCTAGGCTGTTGTCTAGCATTGTTCCTTCCTCAGGTTAGTAAAAAAAAGTCTGCTCTTATTACATCTATTCCCCAAAAAAGGTTGCCTATTGCCTTTCCAATGAATAATAAATTTGATCAAAACCTGGTAAAAATATTTCTGAAAATCATCTAAAAAGCGATCGCTCTAATAATAAAGTGCGATCGCTTTTGCAATTAATTAGCTTTAGCAGATTAAGCAAGAGTTCCGTATTCACTATTAAACTCAGGCTTTAAAATCGCCATTCCCTTTTGCACGGCAGGACGAGACTCCATAGTGGCGATCCAACGCTGCACATTAGGAAATTCCTCCAGCGATATCCCTCCGTAGGGACTAGTTGTCGCGACAACCCAGGGATAGGTTGCCATGTCAGCGATCGAATATTCTTCTGCAATGTAAGAATTATTTACCAGCTGGCGATCGAGAACCCCCAAAAGACGGAGGGTTTCCTTTTCATAACGAGCGATCGCATAGGGTATTTGCTCCGGGGCAGCATTACGAAAATGCCCTAACTGACCAAACATTGGTCCGACGCTAGCCATTTGGAACATCAACCATTCAATAACACGGGCGCGATCTGCACCTTCTTGGGGCAAAAATTTGCCAGTCTTTTCTGCCAGATAAATAAGAATAGCTCCTGATTCAAATACGGTAATCTCAGAATCGCGATCGATAATGGCGGGAATCTTGCTGTTGGGATTAATCGCAATAAATTCAGGGGAGAATTGGTCACCTTTGCTGATGTCAATGTTATGAATGCTGTAGGGTAAACCCAATTCCTCTAAAAGGATAGCTGGCTTACGACCATTGGGAGTTGTGAAAGTGTAGAGGTCAATCATTAATTCGTCTCCATGTATTCATGAATATAGATTATTGTTTTTCTGATGCGGTGAAAGTATCGAGATGTCCAGTTTTAACATAGATTAAACCGCCTTCTTTAGTGAAAGGAGTATGAACACTACCATGAGGATTGCGAATCCAAGTTCCTTGAGGATAAGTGCCATATTCATCCTCAAACACTCCTTCAATCACATAAATCTCTTCTCCCCCAAAATGGGTATGGTGTTGAAAAACAGTTCCTGGCTCCCATTTAACAAGAGCAACATTTTCTGTCCCATAAGTATGCAGAGGCATTACCTGCAATCCTTCAACTAAACCAGGATGCCAATGATTAGTGAGGGTATTGATAACTTTCTGTTCTTGGTCTTCAGGAGACATTTGCCATAACTTGACCAGAATCGTGGCACCTTCTTTACTAAAAGGAGTATGAGTCGAACCTACTGGATTACGAACATAAGTTCCTGTCGGATAATCTCCCTTTTCGTCTGAGAAAACACCATCAAGTACCAAAAACTCTTCACCTCCGCCATGGGTATGAGCAGAAAAGGAACTGCCCTGAGCATAACGAACAATAGTAGTTGCTCTGGCTACTTCGTCGCCATCTCTTTCCAACATCCGACGCTGTACTCCAGCCATAGGAGAATCAACCCAAGGTAAATCTTTGCTGTAAACTACGGCTCTTTTACGTAAATCTGCATTAATCTGCATCTTAACCACCTACTATCTCTATTTATTACCTATTACTTATTACTTCCGTGCAACAGCATTTTTGGACGTGGGCGTAAATACAGTACCCATTCAAAAAGATTGAAACTTTTACTCTAAAAGACTTTTGACTTCCCCTCCTCGGAGAGGGGTTAGGGGTGGGTGACTTCCGCGCAGCGGCAGGGCGCTAGTGCCATCACCACCAGCATTAACCCCTCCATCCACAGGCAGAATTACTCCAGTAACCCAATTGGCATTAGTCAAATAAAGCACTGCATCAGCGATATCTTTTGGTGTCCCAACCCTTCCCAGAGGCTGCTGCTGATTCAAATACTCCAAAGTTTCTGGAGTTACTTCACCGTACAGAGGAGTCGGAACAACGCCAGGAGCTACCGCATTAATCCGAATCTTGTCTGCTGCTAACTCTATAGAGAGATTTTTGACCATTGCCGTGATCGCAGCCTTTGCCATTATTGGTGCAGAAGAAGGAAAAGCCTTAATTCCATTAAATGCCAGAATTGTACTGATATTGACGATCGCGCCGCCATCTCCCTGGTTTCTCATCTGTTTGACAGCTTCTTGAGTTAGGGCAAAGGTACCTTTTACATATTCGAGATACTGTGATAGCTCATCAATCGTATAATCTGTAAAGTTTTTAACCGCAAAGATTCCGGCATTATTAATCAAGACATCCACTCGACCAAATTTAGCAACAGTCTGAGTAACGAGCTGAGGAGCAAATGTTGGATCGGTAATGTCCCCTGCCATAATCTGGATGCGATCGGGTTGATTAAGCTTGTGGGCTGCGGTTCCCAACTTTGACAGCGTTCTGCCATTAATCATGACATTTGCTTTCATGTTGAGAAACTCTTCTGCGATCGCATAGCCTATACCAGTTGCTCCGCCAGTGATAATAACAGTTTGAGTTGACATTCTATTAACCTCCAACTTAGTTCAAAATGCTAACTAGATTCTAGTTATGTTAGTTATATTGATTGCGTCCAGCCATCACACCACCATCGACATCCCAGATCGCTCCAGTCACCCAACTCGCTTGCTCAGAAAGCAGAAAAGTAACTGCTTCGGCAACATCTTGAGGAGTTCCTACCCGATTAAGGGGATGAAAACTATTGAATCCTTCTAGGGCAGAATGGACTTGTTCTTTAGGAATAAAACCTTGATAAATTGGTGTTTCTACTACCGCAGGAGATACCGCATTAACTCGAATCTTATGGGGTGCCAGTTCCATTGCCAGATGTTGCGTCAGGGAATGTAAACCAGCTTTCGCCATCGAATAAGCAGAAGAAGGAGTTGCCTCTACCGCTTGTTTAGCCCACATCGAACCAATATTAACTATGGCGCTAGATTTTCCATGATTAATCATATTCTTGACGATCGCCTGGGTAATAAAGAAAGTTCCTTTATTAATATCGAGATACAAGTCATAATCACTTTCTTCATAATCAACAAAAGATTTAGGCAGAAAAACCCCTGCGGCATTCACCAATAAAGTGGCATCACTATGATTGGTATTAATTCGCTCAATGAGGGCATTTCTTTGTTGGATATCTGCGATATTTGCTAACTCGCCCACCACAGTGCCATAGTTCCTTAGTTCTTTTACTGCATCATCAAGTTTTGGTTGACGAGAACCAATCAACACCGCTGTACCACCAGCTCTGAGAATTGATTGGGCAACAGCTTTACCAATACCACTGGTGCCACCAATAACGATGATTTTTTGTCCGGCAAATGTTTGAGCCATGATAATCTCCCAAAAAATTAATTAAAGAATATTTTCTATCTACTAGAAGGTAGACGAAAGAGTAAAAAAAATTAAGCTTTGACTAATTGAAATAATTGTTCAACCACCACTTTAAAATGAGTTACATCACCGTGAACTCGGGCAATTAACAGCTCTCCTTCAAGAAGAGAAAAGATTAATTTAGCCATTGCCTCTGTCTCTCCAGAGAAGCTGAACACACCTTCGTCCTTGCCTTGAGTTAACAACTTGGTCAGACGGATTTCATTTTCTTGGAAAAAATGAGTAATCTGTTTTGTTAGGGAAGAACTTAAAGTTTTCACTTCAGCTCCGATCATGCCACAGAGACAAACTTTATCCTGTTCTCCACTACTGAGAGTAGCTTCAAATAGCCCGCAGTAGCGACGTAACTTAATTTCGGCAGACTCAGAGGATTCTAAAATAGAATCTACCAACCTAAAGAAGGAAGGAGTATAGCGCTCTAGCAGTGAAACCAACAAATCTTCCTTAGAGGGAAAATGATAATGGATGCTTGCTTTGCGGATACCAACGGCGGTGCTGATGTCAGCATAGCTCATGGCATTAACTCCTAGCTTTTGAATTAGTTCCTGAGCCGTGTCGAGAATTTTTAGTCGTGTGTCAGTTGTTTTCATACTCCTACTATACCTACTAGTAGATAGATTGTCAATTAAAAAAGGGAAATTAATTTTCTCTGGGCAAGATATTCCCTGGAATGCTTGCCCTGTAAAGTTTTCAAAAAGGCAATTTGGCGATCGCAAAGAGGCGAAATTTTTGCAGTCTTTGACTTTACTCTGCAAGATTAGGAATTTTTGTCAAAGTTAAGTAGAGAGGTCGAATCGCGATCGGGTTGATAAAAATCTCTTTACATCCCCATAAAGTTAGTCTCGAAAGTGGGAAGACTGAATGATGAGAAAGCCTGCAAGTAGAACAGATATTAAAAGTTTTAGAGACGAAATCAAAGAGGAGGAAGTGAAGATGGCTGGAAAAGGAATTGGTGACATCCTGAAAATAGTAGAATTCCTCAAAAATGGGTTAGCAGGTGTTTGTCTATTTTTGGTAGCGTATAACCTTTTGCAGTTCTTCCAAGGAAAAGGAACTAGGAGAGAGATTATACACGCTTTTTTCTGGGCAGTATTAGCTTCAGAAGTTGTAATGCTAAGTGAGTTGGGCAAGAAAGTATGGGGGCAACTAGAACCCCAAGTTGCTGACGCAATTGCTAAAAGAATTAAAAGCTCTTGGTCAAATAGACCAAAAGGGTTCCAAGAAATTTATTACGAACATTTAATCTACAAGTATAGGAGTTATCGGACTCAAGGACTGAAGACAAAAGGGCCATTTAGTCTCGATTTAGAAAAAATATTTGTCCCGTTAAGATTGCTGCCAGAGAGTGCGTCAAAGATCTCATCAGCGTTAATTCAAAAACAAACTAAGGAAGGGAAGCTCGAATTATGGAATTTATTGGAAAAGAAGCTAGCGAGAAATTTAATCTTTAAACCCATAGCAATTATTGGTGCTCCAGGGACTGGGAAAACGACATTAATGGAACATGTATCTTTGACCTTGGCACAGGAAGCACAAGGAGCAGATATCCTCAAGTTAATGCCGATTTTGATCTATCTGCGCAATGAAAGAGCAAAAATAGCGGAAGATGGCTCACTGAGTTTGTCAAAACTAGTCGTAGCACAAGAAGAAATTAAAAATCTACATCTAACTGAAACCTGGTTTGAAGAGCAACTCAAAAACCATCAATGTTTAGTGATGTTAGAGAGCGTGTTTGATAATTGATAACTAGGTAGACACTGGGGTTGGAGAACTGTAAGTTAAACGTCTTAACATAAGATTTATCATGACGATATAAATCATAGTTTCACTGGTAGTTGGCAAATATTCATAAT
>JASJDR010000333.1 GCA_030065615.1 Xenococcus sp. MO_188.B8
AATTTTGCGATTTTAATAAGATTGTATCCCCGCCAGGGGGCAAAGTAAGTCTCTGTTGGTTTATCGACAAAATTAAGAAAACCGCTATCAGAACTGCTAAAACTCTTAATAATTGATAAGCAAAAAGCTTGGCATGAACATCGGTATAGCCAGCACCAAAAACTGCTCCTGTAGTTGAGTAAAGTAATTCATAGCGAGCCAGCCAAAAACCCCAGGCCACTAATAATGCGATCGCTGATGTGAGGAAACTCAAATGAATTCTGGCCAACTTACTGATTCTAATTCCAGTTCGTGTAAAACGATCTGAGGAAATCGCCCCATTGGAAACATAGATTATTACAGACGAGATTGCTGCTAACAGGAGCAGACCCCAGAGCCAGGAGCGAATACTTTCATAAAATGGTAAACGAAAAACATAAAAGCTAAGATCTTTTCCGAAAATGGGATCGCTGCTCTGAAACGGAACAGCATGAAGATATTTTAAAATTGTCTCCCAGGAAGCCATGCTCGAGAAAGCTGCGATCAATGCTACGAGACTAATCATAATTAACGCAGCATAATTAAAAGTCTTTTTAACATAAATTTGCTGGCTACCATTGATTGTTAAAGGCAAGTGACGCTGAGGTTTGCTTCTCATTACCAGCCGATAGTTACCCCATAAAAACAAAATATAGACAACGAAAGTGACAACCCAAATCAGAATTTGCCAAGTCAACCGTGTCCAGAAAACCTGAGTAAAATCCACGGCATCAAACCACCAGACTTCTGTGAGTAGATGGACTAGGATAGATCCAGAAAATGCGATTACTACAAATAAAATAGCGAGCTTGATGCAAGTTGAGGAAAGTTTCATTAATCTCAGTAATTTAAGAGGCATCATCCCAATCACTTAGTAATTCATGCTGTTGTTTATACAGCACAGTACTAAGCGGTACTTGGGGAGTTCCTAAAGATATATGATGTTCAGCGCGATTTTTGCGTTTGATAGGTTTGTGCTTCCTTTTTTTGGTATTCCTTTGGATAGTTGTCATAGAACTCACCTTCCGCTGTTGAAGCTAACAACTAGGTCACTTCATTTCGAGGATAAGACAATAGTTTGAAGAACCTGTGAGCAATGTATTATTTTGTATCTATTCTTTTGTATCTGGCGCTGGCTTTGTGCTTATCTATTAGTTAAAAAATTTCCAATAGGATGACTATCTCCAGTAAATTTCTCACAAGTTCCTCAAGTTTTTGTCATATTGTTAAAAATATATTTCCGCTGAGAGCTATCGTTGGTATGCGTAATTGTAGCTCTAAATTTGCGAGATGATTTCAGTAAGTAAACGATATGGTATCTACAAATAAAACCAGTCCCAAAAGAGTGGCAATTCTGATGGAGAATCAGTTTGAGGATTTTTTGTTTCAAGTTCCTTACCAAGGACTTAAGCAAGCTGGAGCGAAAGTTAAGATCCTCGGTTCTCGGATGAACGAAGAATATCATGGCAAACGGGGTAAAGTTTCCTGTAAACCAGACGATACCGCTACTGAGGTTCGAGCTGCTGACTTTGAAGGATTTGTCATTCCAGTGGGAAATATTCGAGCTAATCCTTTTGTCGTTAGCCTAATTGAAGAAGCAATGTCTCAAGAAAAGGCGATCGCTGTAGTTGGTTATGGTATACAAGTCCTCATCGAAACAGATTGCTTACGAGGCAAACAAGTTACTGGTTTACAGTCGCTTCGTAAGGATATTGAGAATGCTGGAGCAGATTATATTGGTGAGCCTGTTGTTGTTGACGGGAATCTCATGACAGCAAGAAGACCTGGTGATGTAGTGATTTTAACTAATGGTCTACTTAAATATCTGAAGCTAGAAATTAAAGAGGAAACCCCTGCCGATCATAAGGATCGTAGTTTTGATTGGTGGAAATTGGCAGAAACCTGGGGTGGTTCTAGCAGACGAGAGCTTGTTAATGCTCTGAATACAGCGATTATTGGAGAATGCTACACTCTAGAAGCTTTTAAACAACTCGACTGTTGTGATTTAGATTGGCGATCGCTAAAGATTCAACTCATCATGCAGGAACCTCCTTGTTTTGCTTCATAAATAAACGAGAGAAGACATCAGTTGCTGGTTGACCTTGTTGAAGTTGCTCATGAGTAAAGATAATCAGCTCTTCAATCAACTTCTGTCCCTGTTGACGACAGATCTGCCCAATGGTTTTTATCGGGTGTGAGATTAGTTGTTCACTACCTGATATCAATGAAGAAGGTAAACAAACTAGGTGTAGAAGTGAATAAGCTACGAAGACCAGACACCAATGTTTTTGAATGGCTTTAGCAGTTCGCATGCGATATTGATCCAAACCTAAATGTCCCTTACTATCCTGATAGAAGGTTTCTATCGGCCAACGTTTGAAGTAACTAGCAAGTATTTTTTGAGCTGACCAGTCAGTTCTGTTGCTGAGTAACACAGCATAAGTCCCAATTAGCTCAGGATTTTCAAAACTGATCACCAGACGCACTTTCCCTAATCCAGGAACTTGCAGACTTCGAGTAAAACACCAGTAGACTTGATCTCCTACCTGCACTTTGCGGTAGGCGTTGCGCGGAATCAGTGGCACTAATTCTTCAACCTTGATGTGAGGACCTGTTAAGGTGATTGGTTGTCCCGCCTCATCTCGGAGCACAAAGCTGTTAACTTCTAAATTACGGTTCTTTTTGAGCAAACTAACCCAATCTAATTTATGCTCTTTCAGCGCGGCTACAATATCGGGGGCGAGATACCAACTGTCCATCAACACTGTGGTGAAGGGTAGTTGTCTACTCCTGGCTTGTTCAATTAATTCGACGGCTAAGGCAATTTTGGTTGTAAATTGAGAGTGTAATTCTTGAAATTCTGGGTCTTCAAGTAGCTTCTTATCTAAGAGCTTGTGCAGTTTTTGACGTTCCTTTTTCTTTTTGGGAATCTCCTGTTGAGGAAAATGCTTGCTGACAAATTCTGCCCAACGAGTGATTTCTTCATAACGTCGATATATTCTCAGGTCCACTGGGAAGCGGACTGACCCTGACAAATAGTGACTGGTCACCAGATTATGAGCTAAAGGATAATACTGGTTGCAATGGTTGTAATGCCGATCAACATACTCAAACAAACTCCCCACATGCTCACATAACGTATCGTCGAAGATGAGGAATGATTCTTCTGGTGTCTGACGTTGCTTGACTGTCTGATTTAATAGATATTTGATTCGCTCACTGTTCACTTTCTCCTCACTCCACGATGCTTGTGAGAGAAAGCGAGAAAGGTTCGTTTTGTCAGCACTATCTAATATACAGCGACTGATATTGGCTAAACTTTTGTTCTCTAGAACCATTAAGCCTGTTAAATAGTTCTGAAAATGCCGATACTGGCACTGATTCTCGAATAGATGACGGAAGACTCTTGCGTGAGCCTGAACAATTGGGGCTGGTTTCACTATCGGCAGTTGCATTACTCTCTGCTCAAAAGTAAAGATCTTCGAGTTTATTGAACCACAATCAATGTCTGATTAGGAAATGGTTTTAGCAAATCACAACAGTCGAGTTATTTCCCTCCCTATTCCTTCAATACCTCTTTTATAATATCAAATTTTCCATGTATTACTTGGTTGATATTTTTCATTCTATCTAAAATTTATGTGCTAATACCCTCTGGTATTGCTTTTGATTACTTCAAGATTGCTTTCGCCAACAGTATCCGTATCTCGGCTGTTCCCCTTTATGGACTATCGGCGATCTCGAAGAGATCCGCTCCGCGGCGCGCAGTAAGGAAACATTTAAGCATCTTTGGTTGACCATCAAATGTTGGCATAGTTTTTGGTATGTGAGTGATGGCTATGCCGTTTATCCTTGCTTTATTGAACCAGAAGATCATCTTGTTAGTAAAACTTACATGACAAGAGTAGAAGGAGAGAATACAAGACTTAGACACTATTTGGCTCGTTTACATCGAAAGACTTTATGTTACTCCAAATCTCTCAAAATGCTCCAATATTCAATTCGTCTTCTGCTCCATTATCTTAAGTTTAAAACTCTTGCTGCGATCGCATAAATCATTACTCATTCAGCAACGCCTCGGGTAGAGCTTCGCAAGCGCAAGCGCATAACGCGGGGTCTGACCAAGCTGTTTAAGATAGAATTAAATCTAGACTTTGATCTGTTATCGGGAAAGCTTTTATTTCTAAAAAAATGTCATGGTTTCTCTCCCTTCTCCTTTACATTTAGGACTTCGCATTACAGATGAGCAGTTTTGGCAACTATGCCATCAGCATCATGATTTACAATTTGAACGCACTGCTGAGGGGGAATTAATTATTATGTCACCCACTGGAGGATTAACCAGCGACCGCAATTCCGATATTAATTTTCAACTTAGATTATGGAATCGCAACAGTAAACTAGGAAAAGTTTTTGATTCTTCTGGTGGCTTTAAACTTCCTAATGGTGCAGATCGTTCTCCCGATGCTGCTTGGGTAGAATTATCAAGGTGGAATAGTTTAACTCGTCAACAACAGGAACGATTTGTGCCTTTATGTCCAGATTTTGTGATAGAGCTAAGGTCTCCTTCTGACGCACTTAACAACATTCAAAATAAGATGCAAGAATATTTGGATAATGGTGCTAAATTAGGATGGTTAATCGATCCAAAGCGCCAAGTGGTAGAAATTTATCGTCCTAGTAAAGAAGTAGAAATTTTGCGTTCTCCAAATACAATATTCGGGGAGGATGTATTACCTGGATTTAGTTTAGATTTGACAGAAATTTTTAATGAATGAACCTTCGTGCCACAGAGATTATTGCCAACAAAATTCTCCATATTTCTTTTCCACATCATCAAGTAAACCAGGCCATAATTTTTCTATATTTGTTTGGGCAGAGTAAACTCTAAATTTGTCCACCAATCTCATAGCTTGTTCCTGAGAAAAATGATTTTGCCAATCACCAACTTTTCCCTTCCGAATAAAAGGAGCCGCATAATTTGGACGTTTGCTCGACCAACGACTTTGCTTTTGACTCATTTGGGCAAAACTCGTGTGATGCAAAATATTATTTAAAACATCCAATTTTTTTAATTGCTTAGAGTATTGAGTGCCCAAAAATTTAGCCATCTCGATCACTGCTCTTTGAGTATTTTCTACCATATCTTCATAGGTTAAAAAAAGTACATTGGCATTATCTTTGCAAGCATACCAAGGGACTAAATGTTCAAAGTAATCACCAAAATCTACTTCGCCATTGATAAAACACTCAAAAAAATCAGCAAATGTACCTTCGGCAAAATCGTAGTGTTTGACAAATCCTTGAGTATGGTAATAAAAGGAAACCACACAATCAAAAGGGTTCCGAGCAATATAGATATATTTTGCTTCAGGGTGATAGGGAGTTAAAGCATGGGGCAAATGGGTTTTAATAAATCTTGGTGCTGGCAAAGCTGCGACAAATTCACTTCCTACTTGTTCTAAATGGGGAATTTCTCGGTTGATATCTTTGCCAACAGGTAAAGGTTGTCCATTTTGCTGAAGCATCCATACAATATGCTGGGTCCAGGTTGTGCCACATTTAGGATAAGTCACAATAAAATTGTCCCCAGCTTGAGCTTGATAACCTAATCCTGACTCAAAACAATCGGCTGGAAATCCCATTGGTATCCGAAAGCCTTGGTGGAGCGCGTAGGTTGGTTTGTGCTTTGGTCGGCTCATGTAATTCTCTTATTGTTTAATATAATTCGCAAGTGGGTTCCTTGCAGCGATCGCGTTATGTTTAACCATTAATCAAAGTCAAAGCAGTTTCCTTGATTTTTGCCACATCAATCATTTGCACTAGTTCAGCTCCATCATGTCTACCCTCAAAAGCTTCTAATGCTGCTCTTTTGATCGCGGCTTCAAATGCTTCTTCAATAGTTTCAATTAGCTCATCTTGACTAGCGTAACAACCACCAGCTTTGCGCCGCGTCTTGTCGCAATCGCTCATGGGGGAAACCCCCGCCGCGAGAGTGGAATAAGCTGGGGAAACCCCAGCATTTCCTCTCGCAAAGACCGCGTTGCGCCGCTTATTAGTTCGCTTAATCTCTCTGACAGAATTATTGATCGAAACATCCCAGGATCTAGTGGTTCGCTTTTCAGCTTCTTGCTTGATTAAGTGAACCAAGAGGATAACAGCATAGCTATAAATTTTGTTGAGTTTATCCTCTTTAGACATCTCTTCCAATTCACCAACAAGTTCTAA
>JASJDR010000334.1 GCA_030065615.1 Xenococcus sp. MO_188.B8
AGTATCATTCAAACCTGTCGCTTTCAGGGACGTTCTGTGATGGATTTTTTTACCAAATCTCTCCTCGCAACTGTTGCTATTCATGAACGTCCTTCTTTAATCTCTCACTTGGAAACCTGAATCTTTACGATACATAATGGTCTACTTCTACTATTATCATTCAAATATTTCAAATAAACTTGCGATAATCGTATTAGATAATAAAAATCCTTTAGGGTCTGTTAATCTTAATCTTTGGTCATGGTTAGCTGTAAAAATTTCTACTAAATTCTGTTCTAGATAACTTTGTAAACCAGACAAAATTCTGTCAACAGTCTGTTGTTCAAATTCCTGACTAATTTTCGATAAACTGACTCCTTCTGCTAAACGCAATCCTAACATTAAAGTTTCCAACAAGCGATCGCTTTTTGTCATCTCTTCCACCTCAATCAAAGCACCATTTTCCACCCAAGAGTAATATTCTTTTCTGGTACGGGGACGAGTATATCTTTTGCCAGCGACATAACTAGCAGCACTCATCCCAAAACCATAATAAGATTCATTATGCCAATAAACTTTATTGTGACGACATTGATATCCTGGTTGAGCATAATTTGATATTTCATAATGCTGATAACCGCGATTAGTTAACATCTGCTGCGTCAGTTTATACATCGCTGCGGTATCGTTTTCTGAAGGTAAAGGTTGTTCTCCTGGATGATATTGTTTACCAAAAGCAGTGACAGGTTCTAATACTAAATCGTAACAAGATAGATGTTTCGGTTCAGTTGCGATCGCGATTTCTAAAGAACGTTCTACTTGTTCTAAAGTTTGCTGGGGTAAACCCGTTATTAAATCAAGACTCCAGTTAGCAACATTTAATTTTTTTATCAAATCAATAGCAGTAAAAATATCTTGTCGATCATGAGATCTCCCGCAAACTTTTAACAATTTTTCATCAAAAGTTTGGACTCCTAAACTAAAGCGATTAACTCCTAAACGAAGATATTCTTGTAACTGTTGTTGATTGAAAGTACCAGGATCTATTTCCATTGAGATCTCGGCATTTTTGGCAATTCCCAACCTTTGATCAATCGTGGTTAAAATTTCTCCTAATTTGGCGACCGGTAATAAAGAAGGTGTTCCCCCACCAAAAAATATTGTTTGTAAAGAAGTATTGGGAGAGGAAGTTAACTTAATTTCTTGCTGCAGATAATTAACATAATCCACCACCATTGTAGAACTATTAGACAAAGCGCGATCGCCTGTTACCGTAATGGCAAAGTCGCAATAATAGCAACGACGACGACAAAAAGGAATATGAATATAGGCAGCTAAGGGGGATTTTTGGGACATTAAATAGCATCAGTAAATATTAGGGAAGAAGAAAAGACAAGATTTCAGACCCTGGAAATTGGTTTTTTAGTCTAGGATTTGTTGTTTACCTCTTCTTCTTCACAGTAAAAATATTACTGGTTTTGAGTTATTTATGGACTAGTTCTCTCAGTAAAAACTTTTGGACTTTACCCGTAGCCGTCTTGGGTAAATCTCTAAATTCCACAGCTTTAGGACATTTAAACTGGGCTAAGTTTTGACGACAAAAAGAGAGAATTTCGGTTTCGGTAACTTGAACATCTGGCTTGAGAGTCACAAAAGCTTTAGGCACCTCTCCCCTTTTTGCATCAGGAATGGCAACTACTGCTACCTCTAGCACTGCGGGATTTTGATAAATTGCTCGTTCGATTTCAATAGTAGAAATATTAACCCCACTACTAATGATAATATCTTTAGCGCGATCGCGTAGTTCAATATAACCATTAGGATAGACAACTGCCAAATCACCACTATGAAACCAACCACCACGAAAAGCGAATTCTGTGGCTTCAGGGTCATTATAGTAGCCTTTCATGACGTTATTCCCTCGCATGACAACTTCTCCGAGAGTTTCCCCGTCGGCAGGTACATCCTGCATCTGTTTGTCCACAACTCGCATTTCAGCAGCATGGATATAGGGAACTCCTTGTCTCGCTTTCAGACGAGCTCGTTCTTCGAGGGGTAAATTATCCCAAGGTTGCTGCCACTCACATATACTATGGGGGCCATAGGTTTCGGTCAAACCATAAACATGGAAAATCTCAATACCTAATTCTTCGCTAGCTTGAATAATGGTAGGGGAAGGAGGTGCTCCAGCAGTTGTAACTTTTAAAGGTTGGGTAAGTTGCAGTTTTTTAATTGCTGGATCATTGACCAACATAATCAAAATTGTTGGCGAACCACAAAAATGAGTAACTTTCTCCTGCATCAACAAGGAAATAACAGTTTTAGGGAAAAACTTGCGGAGTAAAACCTGTGTTCCTCCCATGGCAACTACCGCCCAACTAAAACACCAGCCATTGCAATGAAACATCGGTAGCGTCCATAAATAAACACTGCGGCTGTCGAGACCTACTTCTAAAGCTTCACCCAAGGCATTAAGATAAGCTCCCCGATGAGTATACATAACTCCTTTGGGTTTACCGCTAGTTCCACTAGTGTAATTGATGGAAATTAGTTCTTGTTCTTCTACTAGAGCCGGTTCTATCGATTCAGTTGTTCCAGTAGCGAGAAAACTTTCGTACTCTAAACCAGATATGGGTTCATGGGCAGTAGTAGCCAAAGGATCGACAATGTTGACAATTTCTTCTACTGTTGTCAGTTGGGAGCGAACTTGCTCTACTAAATGGGCTAATTCTGTATCGACGAAAAGGATACGCGCTCCCGCATTATTGAGGATATAACGAATATCTTGAGCTGCTAAGCGAATATTAATCGCTACTAAAACACCGCCAGCGAGGGGAACACCAAAATGAGCTTCTGCCATCGGTGGTATATTGGGACACAAAAAAGCTACGCGATCGCCTTTTTGCAAACCCCAGCTTTGTAAAGCACTAGCGAGCTGGTTAACCCGTGCGGCAAATTGGGCATAAGTCCAGCTTTGATCGCGATAAACCAGGGCATTTTTATCAGGAAAAGTTTGCGCGGTTCTTGCTAAAAAACTCAGAGGTGTAAGATGCTGGTGATTGACTTGCTGAGGGGACATAGGCTTAATAACTTGTGTTGCTAGTTAGAGTGAATATTATTTTATCTCAGAAAAATTTCTACCGAATAATTACTGATCTTCTATGAATCTTATCGATTCTTATCAATTTTTGCGTAAAAATATTGATATAAGCACATACAAAATCAATTACGTGAGTTCAATTAAAATAAACTTAGCTAAAACTAATCAGATATTATGGATTATCGGGAAATAAGATTTTTTCTAGTACTACTGCGGTGAAAGCGGAGATGAAACTTATAATTCCTGCGATCGCTTCTGTTGAAAAATATTTTGACAACCAACTTGGCTGAATGCTTTCAATGGGAAATTCGGTAGACAATCCAGTAGCCAGACCTTTACTTTTTCCTGAGATAAATGTTTGCAAGCCTTGAGGTTTTAGAGGATTAATTGAGAGATAAAGTAATTTCCTGATTCCTGGGTTATTATCAATGACTATTAATAGTTGCTTTGGCTCAAGTTTAAGATCTTGATTATTCATGCTAATCTTGCCGTTAATAATTGTTGATACTCTTAACTTCTTGTTACTATAATAAAAGGGCTTAAAACGATAAAATTCAACATCTGTAACATCAAGATCTTCATAAAACCATTGAGGAATTTCAATTTCCAAGTTAGGCTTAATTTCAACGTCTAGATTAGGTCTTATTTTTATTTCTGGGTTAGATTTATTGGGAGTTAGTTCTGGTAAATCGATAACTATCTCAGTAGGAGAAAGTATATTTAATTGAGGTTCTCTGGTTTTAGGAATATAATTTAATTGAAAAGATTGATAGCGATTTTGATCACTTGTGATGTTTAATTCTGGGATATTGACTTGTTCCAAGTCAATGATATAAAGTTGTTTACCAAGACTGAGTTTTAAATTTCCCAAAGACTCTGAATTAGAAAAATTAGGATCATTATCCACATTGTCAGGAAAAAGACAATATTCTGATGGTTGAGTAGCTGATTGTAAACAGAAAGAAAGTTTATTTTCTTGGTTATAAGTTAATTGATTGATTCTTGTTTTGGGATTGATACGTATTTCCAAAATCGATAAATCTTGTTTTGATGACAAATTGTAATTCTTAGGGGATATAATTAATCGACTAGTTGCAAAGGGAAAATCAATATTTATTTTATCTAGAATACTTAGTTTTTGATTGAGATTTTTATTGTTGGTGATAAATTTACCTTTTAAGGTTAGAGATTGCAGTTGTTTTCCTTTGATATCTAATTTCTTAATTCCTAGGACATTTTGTAGTAATGGTTTTTCTAGGTCACTATTATAAGTGAAACTCATTTCATTAACTGTTACTTTGCCCTCAAAAATATAACTACCTTTTAAGATAAAATTAAGAAGAAAAAAGCTACTCCAAAATACAATAATAATTATGAATAAAATTAAATTACGTCTTCTAATTCTTGATATATAAAGACTTAAATGACGATAAAATCTGAATGTCATATTATTTTGCAATTAGAAAAATATATTGTTTTTTAATTATTAAACCAATTCGGATCATGTTCAAAAGGAAAACTACGACTGTCTCCTTCACTAGTCTCTAAATATAATTCATATCTTCCCGCAGGAGCATCTTTATATTTCCAAGTTAAGAAAATATGACCTTGTTGTGGATTATTGCGGGGCTCGCTAAATACTGTTTTACCTTGATAGCGAATTTCTAAAACTGGTAAAGCAGTTTTCTTCAAGCTATTGATCACAAATTCATATTCACCAGAATTTTCTCCTAGAATTACAGGAAAATAAACTGGCTCAGAATCTTCAATAATAAAAGCTAGAGAGCGGAGCATATTAAAGGTAATTTGAACACTACGATGTTGTAGAATCGTCTTAGTATTGAGATCGAACCTATAATTAGGCTTAAGATATTCCGTTTCTAGTTTATCAAGACGATAGCTTTTAAAAAATGATTGAATTCTGATTCTCGGTTTTAGGTTAATTTTACCAGGAACCTGTATTTTAAGATTATTAGGATATTCCGTAAGATTGCTAGTCGCAAAAGAAATTAGATCAGGAAGAATACTAGTATTCATATTGAGGTTTAATAGACCTTCGCAACGATTATTGCGACGAATATAAGCAGTAGAAAAAGGGTTCCCACTTGGACAGGCATTAGCCACAGTGGAAAAAAAACTAAATAACAGCAAACTAACAAGTAATATACGTATTTCCATCACATTATACGTATCTTAATAACTTTAATGTATTTAATTAATCAAGAATGCCCCACTCTTGGAGTTTGTCTATTACAATATCAATGCGATAGGCTAAACCAACACCACCAGTAGCAGGTTGATTCGCAATAATATCAAGATTTGGTTGATCGGTCGCGATAACAGCATCGAAACTGCTTCTAATGCCTACCATCATGCCAATAACTTGATTGTTACTGTCAATTACTGGACTTCCAGAATTTCCTTGTGCAAAAAGACCACTCATAGAAATTTGCGGGTTATTAGGATTGTAGTTGACAACTTCTCCTCGAGAAACACTCCAAGGATTTTCTATTGTGTAGGGATGACCAATGATTCGGACGTTTGCATCTCGTGGCACTCTACCAGAACGCGTTTCTAGTGTTTGAATATCGTCGGGAATACCTGTTACTTTCAGGACTGCTAAATCTAGTTCGTAATCATCTGCATCTGTACTATTGGTAATTGTTGCTGAATAACGAGGTCTTTCTGCGTCGGGAAGTTCGCTAAAAAACTCAACTTCGATTTTCTTACTCAGGATGTCGGTTTTACTATCGCTAATGACATGACGGTTAGTGACAATCCATACAGTATTGGCTTCTTTCTTGACTACCCAACCCGCACCGATAGAAATTCCGTCAGCGGAAACTTCGGCAATAATTCTCGCTGTGGAGCGTAGAGTATTAACTAAAGGTTCATCGGTTTCATTGGGTAGGAATTTAGTATCGTCAATATCTGGTAATGATGGACTAAGTTTTATGGCTAATAGTCTTTCCGCTTCTCTGAGATTACTTCGAGCCTTAGTATATTCAGGATCTATAGCTAGAGAACGCTGGTATTGCTTAATGGCTTCTTCTAATTTTCCTTGTTGTTGAAGTGCAAAACC
>JASJDR010000335.1 GCA_030065615.1 Xenococcus sp. MO_188.B8
CCATTCCTTTTGCTGATATTGCTCTGCCATCTACAAATCTGATCGGTACAATTACTCACACTTCGGAAACCAAAGCAGAACCGATAGTTCTAGCCGAAGTGCGGATCAAAGGTAGTCAAGATAGAACTTTAAGCAATAGCAAAGGTGAATACATTCTCAGTGGCTTAGAGGCATCTGTACGGGAACGCACTGTACTAGTTAGGGCACAGGGTTATCAGCCAGACGAGGGGACGATTACCCTCTCCCAACCAGGGGAACAGCAAACTTTGAATTTTGAATTAACCAAGCCCCTTCGAGGCGGTTTTGGGGATTAGGGTGTGAGCCCTGACGGGGTGACAAATAAGTTGAAAATAATATAGGTGTTGGGTGTTAGGTGTTAGGTCTCACCGTTCGCTTCAAAAATAAATGATTTTGATAATGCTCATTGGATGCGATCGCTCTAACCGAAAAAGGAGTTTTAAATATGCGCGCTCTGCGCAGCGTATAGCAGCTCGCAATTTCTTGATGTTCACCTGATGTTTGTATGAGAAAATGTGTCAAGATTCTGTTGTTACCCAAATTCTTTTTCAAGAATAAATAGCTATGGAGCAAGAATTGAGCTCTATTATATTGTCTGACGATAATTCAAATTTTACTTTCAGTAAAATATATAACTTCGGTGATAGTATCTCAGATCAGGGCAATATTTTTAATCTAACAACCTCTGCGCAGCCTATTTTTGATATTCCTGTCATTCCTGGTTCTCCATATTTTGAAGGACGCTTTTCTAATGGACCGGTGTGGGTAGAAAAGTTGGCAGCAGATTTAGGGTTGACGATCACTCCTTCTACTCAATTGTTGGTCTCTAGTCCTCAACAACTATTTCTTGCTTCAAGTTTTAACGGCGCGACAACAACTCAAAGCGTTAATTTTGCTTACGGTGGTGCTCAAACAGGAACAGGAGGGGCTGGAGATTTAGGAAATTTTATCCCAGGAGTACTGACTCAAATTCAATTTTTCATTGATGACCATCAAGAAGTCGAACAGTTAGCTGACTCAGAGGCTCTTTATATTATTTGGGCTGGACCAAATGATTATCAAACGGTTCCTGATGCTAACCCAGAGACAATAGTTGATAATTTAGAAACTGCTATCGAATCTCTTTTTAATTTGGGTGCTCGTAATTTCCTGGTTCCTAATTTACCCGATTTAGGTCAAGTACCCATTGCTCAAATCCCCAATCGTCCCGTATCGACCGAAGAACTTACTAATTTAACTCAACAGCATAATTTACTGTTAGAGTCAGCTATAGATGAGTTAAGTGGTAGTTTGAATGGCATCAACCTCATACCTCTTGAAGTTGATGAACTATTTAATAATATTGTTACCAATCCTGGAGAATTTGGATTAACCAACATTTCCGAACCTTGTCTCAATTCTAATCCCATTGATTTAGCAAACAATTCAACAGAAGAAGTTTCAACAGATTTGGGAATTTGTGCTCAAGCTGATGAATATTTGTTTTGGGATCTACTTCATATTACAACTTCTGGTCAAGAAATATTAGGAGAGTTTGCTTTAGAAGCTTTAACTACTCAAAGCGAGTTTTTTGTTTAACAGTGAGGCTAATTTTTTAACTAAATGTAGCTAGAATAAACTGTCCGATGCTGAGAATTTTGATAACTTTCATGAGGGCGAGACAAACACGGTAGTCGCTTTGCGTACGCTGGTTCTAATTTTATTTTATCGTCAAATGCGATCGCTATTGAACGAGCTAACTTCTCGCTGATCTGGCTTTTGCATATTTCAAGATCTAAGACCTATTAGTAATCAACGAGAAAATATCTAACATTTAACAGAGAATCAAACAATGAAATTACGTTTTTTAGGTCAAGCTTACTCGGCAAAAAATAACCAAGTTGAAACCGTCGCGACCGAACATACTGCTCGTTTCTTAGGGCAAAGCTATATTCCTCATCGTCCTGTTCAACCTTTCAATTCCAAACTAGGCTTGAGAAAATATCGTGGTATTGCCTATGGTGGTTAATTTAAACAACGCTCTTCCTTTAATAATTAAGTTGATGCCAGTCTTTTAGTCAGACTGGTTTTTTGTTGATTTTCAGATGATAAATTGACGCTATCTAGATAGTGAATATAATGTTGCTGTCATAATTACTGACTCCCCTTTTGTGGCATAAAGGGGATTTTCATCACAGATGATGACAAGAGAGTATCATAAGCGCGATCTCGTTAGCGTCTACCGAAGGTCTCACAACTTCTCTCATTTTACGTCGATTCATCATTGTGGCGGAGTTTTTCTGGTTAAAAAGCGAGAGGCTCGCTCATTCTTCACGATCGCGAAATAATTACTGATAAACTTTACTTTCTATTTTCTCCTCAACATCATCACTCAAATAAGCAAAGAAATCATATCCTGTGATACTTTCAACTTTATCAACAGTTGTTTCTTTATCAAAAAGCTCTAAGCTCTAAGCTTTAGGCTATAAGCTTAAGGGGTTTAATACCAAGCGCGTCTGTACTGATTGAGACTTGCCATTGCGGAGGAAACACCCATTCGAGTGCAAGCCTCCGCTGGCTTCCTCAATCTGTCTTCAATCAGTTGCGCGTGAGGCGTGCTGCCCTAAAGGATATCCCCATTCGTCCCGTCCCATCAAGTGGGACTTGTACTCGAATGGGTATAATATCAAGCGGGATAATAAGGACAAGCCGCTTCGCATAAGGTTTCCTCAGCATACGCAATCACGTAAGAAGGGGTTCAAAACCCTTATTGATTGAGCGCGAGGGACGGCGAGGTTTTCCCCATTCGTCCCGTCCCATCAAGTGGGATAATATCAAGCGGGACTTGTCCTCGAATGGGGATAATAAGGACAAGCCTCGCCATGTCTAATCGCGCTGTTGGGCTTAAAGCTTACTCGGTGCGCGTTCCTTAGCTGATGAAACATCAGCAGGGTCGCACCACTTATAGCTTATAGCTGGGGCGAAGCCCCTTTATTGGTTTGGGTGAGATTAAAGGAAATCGCAATCGCTAATAAGACTAATGTTTATCAACTGGACAGTGTGAAGTTCTGGTTCGGTAAAAAAAGCTCAAGAAAAAAGACATCCCGATACTCAAGGAGTCGGAAATGTCAGATACTGACTGAGATAATCACAACCAGTCAGTGTAATGAAAGAATTGTATGAGCGTCTTGAGCAAATTATGGTTCAGTTTCGTCCCGTGTTTAGGCGAGAGGCAAGCTTCAACTGGTTTGTACTACTGCTGTGGGGAATTTTGCTGAGTACACAACCGCCTGCGGTCACCAGCTATCTGAATGCATTAGGCTTAGGGGAAAGATATTATCATCAGGCGCTTCATTGGTTCAACTCGAGCGCGTTTAGTGTGGATAGCTTGTGCTCTGCGTGGGGAAGATGGCTTACAAAGCACGTCGCCTGTCATAAGCTCAAGGGGCAACGGGTGTATGTCGGCGATGGCATCAAAGTGGGGAAAGAAGGACGCAAGATGCCAGGGGTCAAAAGGTTACACCAAGAGTCAGAGGATGTCAGTAAGCCAGAATGGATTCGAGGGCATTATTTCAGTGCCTTAGGGTTGTTATTGAGTGCAGAAAAAGCTTTGTTTGCGACTCTAATAGTGCTTAAAGTTCATGATGGCATTGAAGAGATTGATTCAGAGACAGGACTAACGTTAGTGGATAAAATGGCACTGCTCTGCGTGAAGTACATGGAAAAAGGGAGCTATGTGCTGTTGGATGCCTACTATAGCTCGGTCAAAGTCTTGGCTCCATTTCGAGAGCAGGGCATCCACCTGATTAGTCGGGTGCGCATTAGCACCGTAGCTCATGCGGCCGTTTCTCGTCGTCCTGGCAAGCATGGACCAGGACGCCATCGCCAATGGGGTAGTGCGATTAAGTTACGTGAGTTGTTTGCTCCTATTGAGACCTGTAATCAAGCTTCAGTTTGGCTATACGGTCAATCGATGAAGGTCCACTACCAATGTTTTGAATTTTTCTGGGACAGTCCCGATGAGCCTGTACTATTCGTGTTGACTCAGTTGCCCTCTGGAAAGCAGATTATCTTGCTATCGAGCGACCGAAGTTTAACCGGAGCAGCGGTAATTGAAGCCTATGGTTGGCGCTTCAAAATTGAGGTCAGTTTCCGTACTATTGTGCATCTGCTGGGAGGGTTTGGTTATCGCTTCTGGCTCAAATCAATGGAGCGAGCCTCTACATGGCCTCAAAACCTGCGATTAAAGGACTATCCTGAGACAATTCGGATGCAAATAGCCGCTAAACTAGAAGCCTTTGAGCGCTTTATCAATCTTAATGCTCTTGCCTTAGGGCTGCTCCAAGTTCTCGCTCTGGAGATGCCCCAGACTATTTGGCAGCACTTTCCCCTCTGGTTTCGTAGCCTTCCCAAACATGGTTATCCCTCTGAACGAATTGTCCGTCTGGCACTCCAGAATCAACTTGAAGTCAATTTCTCTCGAAGTAGACCAGCTCTGCTTCTGGATAAATTACTTAAGGTTAAAATAGGGCATTCTCAAGTCCATGACAAATCAGACTTGGCCGCCTGAAATCAGTTTCAAAACACAGAAAAAACTTATCACTCTCCAGATAAGGTAATGTCTGTATTTTTTACTGCTTGTTTAATAAATTCTTCAATATCTTGACCACCGAATAAATCTTCTGAGTCTATAACTACATTAATTCCTTCAGATCTTAGCTTATTTTTAATAATATCTACAATATCTTTATCCTTATGATTATATGAAATAAAAACTTTTGGTGTCATATTTGTAATTTCGTTTTCTTCACAATTTTTACTAGATGCAATAATTGGTTGCTTTTTATTTAATGAATTATTTATTGACAAATTATTCTGTTGTTCTTCGTTGTTTAATATATCAGGTAATACATGAATATCGTTTTGTTGACGAGTTATTTCTATTTCTAATCCAGTTAAAGATGTTGGTAAAGTAGGAAAATTAAAAGCAACATTGATTCCTTCGTGAAAATCTACAGATGTATCCCAAAGATACAGTAAAAAGTTGTGATCAATCGTTTCATTCTCTTGTAGGGGACGATCCAAATAAGCAATTAGCATTTCTTCTACTAATTTATAATCTCTTTTTTTAATGTCAATAAATGCTTTTAGCCAAATAAGAGGATTTCCTTTAGTTAATTTTAGAGAATGAGAAACACTTTGAATGACTTCTTCAGCAGCATCTATATTTTCAGTACAAAGCCAGGAAAATGCTTCTTGAGTTAATAGTAGAAGGTTATGAAATTTTGCTGTTGCTTGATGAGCAATTTTTGCTGCTTGTTGCCAATCACCTTGTAATTGAGCGATCAAAACTTTTCCTAATTCTATCATTCTTGGTTCTAAAGAATTATTGTCATTTCCCTCTACAATTTGTTTTAAAGTTAGATTATCCTTATTAGCTAAACAATATAGCATTGCATTCTCAGCTAGACGATATCTACTATATTTATTAAAAGGAATAATAGATAAACCTTCTCTCAAAATCATGATCGCTTTATATGTTTTATTGTTTCTTGCTAGCAAACCTCCGTATGTTAAGTAAAGTTGCCTAAGATCTTTATTAGGAGGAATTTGTTGTATTCCTCGTTGCAGAAGTTCAATTGCTTCTTGAATACGATTGTCTTGTGCTAGTAAATTTGCACAATGATCATAAAGTACCTGAAGATCTTTATCAGGAGGAATACGCTGTATTCCTTGTTGCAAGAGTTCAATTGCTTCTTCTATACTATTATCTTGAGCTAGTAAGTTAGTATAAGCTATATAAAGACTAGAATTTTGTGGAATACGATGTATTCCTTGTTGTAGGAGTGCAATTGCTTCTTCAATTTGATTATCTTGGGCTAACAAATCAGCACAACTATAATAAAGTTTCGCAAGATCTTTATCAGGAGGAATGCGTTGGATTCCTTGTTGTAGAAGTTCAATTGCTTCTTCAATTTGATTATCTTGGATTAACAAATCAGCACAACTATAATAAAGTTTCGCAAGATCTTTATCAGGAGGAATGCGTTGGATTCCTTGTTGTAGAAGTTCAATTGCTTCTTCAATTTGATTATCTTGGATT
>JASJDR010000096.1 GCA_030065615.1 Xenococcus sp. MO_188.B8
ATTAAAGTTATTAAATTCGTTATTCTCTGGGACTTCATTGTCGCTATCAATCATGAATCCCACATAGTATCTACCATTATTGATGGTGGGAAAGTTATCGGGCAAAATGAAGTCCACTGTACCTCTAGCGTGGTCTCCAGCACCTAGATCATTAACATAGCGCTGGGAACCAATATAGATATCATTGGTGTTGATATCTGGATCTGTGGAAACGTAAAAATCTAGATTGAAATCTTGGGATAGATATCCTAATCCATCGTTACGAATCGCATAGTCAATAGTGAGATTTTGCCCTGGTTGATAGGTGCTGACATCCTCTTGGCGGACATCGAAATTAACTGCGTGAAGGTCTACCCAGGATTCTTGAAAAATTGTATTGACACTATAGTCGAGTCCTTCTTTCTGATTCGAGTTGTTATCAAATCTGCGAGATTCGTAAGTATCTCCAGAATTATTGATCATCATCCCCAGACTATAGTATCCAGAACCTTCCCAAAATTCATCGAATCCATTGGGAAGACTGAAGGTCTGCTGGGTTACACCTGTACTATTCCCGCTATCTAAACCGCCACCTTCGTAGGAACCAATAAAGTAATCGTCTGTAGTGATCGGATGACGGCGATTATCAGTTTCATTGGAGAGATAAAAGTCTACCTTGAAGTTGTCAGCATAACCATCGCCGTGATTTGCCAGACTAAAATTGATATCGGCTTTAATATTCCCATCGGCGTCTTTGGTGAAGCTACTAACGGAAAAATGATCGCCTTTTAAATCTGGGATTAATAAGTCCTTAATGTCGATCGCGTCATGGGTATGAAATTGTCGATAAGCTGCTGAAGAACCTAAGTCAATGGCCTCATTTTTGTCGATTAATGCGCCAATGTAGTAGGTAGCATCTTCGTCATCTAACCAAAATTTATCAGGGGCGGCTGGGAGCTGCAAACTAGTTCTTATAACTCCTGAATGAGCACCACTGTCAATACTGTGAATGTCATAAGTACCAATTTCATAATCCCCAGTAGAAATCCAGCTATTACGGGACAGATAGAATTTTACTTTAACTCCTTCTACATGAGTATCCTTGTCATTTGCAATATTAAATAGAACATCAACTAAATCGTCTGCATGGGCAGAATGCGGTAGGACCTGGAACGTTTTAGTAGTTAAATCCATAATGTATATCTATCTATAAACTGAATTGTTACTGTTTAGCTTTCTTCATCTGTTTAATGTTATTTATATTTTCTTTTTTTTGAACCTAGTAAAATCGCTAATTTTTATATGAACTTTATGTGAAGTTTTTTGCTATTTTTTAGCATAAATACTGAATAATTTTAGTCAAAAATAAAGCAAATCTATACTGAGAAAAATTTTTATGTATATCTCGTTAGATAAGTTTACTGATCGCCGCTCTGGATACTGGCAATTGTTACTTAAGTAAAATTACAGAATAAATAATTACCTAAGTGTTTATAATCAAGAATGATATTTTTGATTTCCTTAACCTTATATATCTAAAATTTTACCTTAGGTAAATTTAAATGAAGTTAATTACAGGCAAAACCAAATTATTAGGCATTATTGGTGCTCCAGTAGAACATTCTTTGTCTCCCGTAATGCATAATGCAGCGATCGCGGAATTAGGAGTAGATTATATATATGTACCTTTTCCGGTGCAAAAAGTCGATTTAAGCCAAGCAATTATGGGCTTGGAAGTAATAGGAGTACAAGGATTTAACATCACAATTCCTCATAAACAAGCGATTATGAATTTACTCTCGGAGGTTACTAATACGGCAAAAATGGTCGGAGCTGTCAATACAGTATGGCATAACGGAGCGGGATGGAAAGGCACCAATACGGATGTTGAAGGTTTTGTCGCTCCTCTTAAAGCAATGGCTAGAGATTGGACAAGCATGACGGCAATTGTGCTGGGAAATGGTGGTGCAGCCAGAGCGGTGGTAGCGGGATTAGCAGAATTAGGATTGGCGAGCATTGAGATTGTCGGACGCGATCGCCAAAAACTGCTGAATTTTTCTCAAACTTGGCAAAATGCCCCCAAAATTGCTCAATTATTAAAAGTTCACTACACCGAAACTTTACCAGAATTATTATCATCAGCAGATTTGTTGGTGAATACGACTCCGGTGGGGATGTCTCCTCAGATCGATAATTCGCCGATTTCTCGGGAGTTAATGCAGCGACTCAAACCAGACGCGATCGTTTATGATTTAATTTATACTCCTAGTCCGACAAAGTTTCTTAGTTTTGCTACCAACCGAGGATTACAGGCGATCGATGGTTTAGAAATGTTAGTCCAACAGGGTGCAGCAGCTTTAGAAATTTGGTTACAACAACCTGTCCCAATTGAAATAATGCGCAATTCTTTGAAGCAACAATTGTTTGGTTAGTTAGCTCTAAGCTAGATAAAAATCATAAATTATATAAATCTTATGAAAATTGCACCTTTTGGATCTTGGAAATCGCCGATTACTTCTGAGCTCATTGTCTCAAAAACTATTGGTTTAGCAGGAGTAGCTGGTAAAGGAAATAATATCTATTGGCTAGAAAGTAGACCTACAGAAAAAGGGAGAAATGTTTTAGTAAAGCTTTCTAGCAATGGCAATGTTGAAGATGTGACACCGCAACCATTTAACATTAGAACGAGAGTCCATGAATATGGTGGTGGCGCTTATCTAATTACAGACGATACAGTTTACTTTAGTAATTATCAAGATGGTCGAGTCTATCAACAACAAATAGGAAAAGCACCCAAAGCTATGACTCCTGAATCTGCGATGCGTTATGCAGATTTTGTCTTAGATCAACCGAGAAATCGCTTGATCTGTGTTGCCGAAGATCATACAAAAACCGATAGTGAACCTGTTAATAGTATCGTAGCGATCTCGCTTCCAGCGAGTCACGGAGTGAGCGCTCTAGCTACAGGGGAAATTACAACTCTAGTCACAGGAAATGATTTTTATACCTCTCCTCGGATCAGTCCCGACGGCACACAATTAGCCTTTATCAGTTGGGATCATCCTAATATGCCTTGGGATAGTAGTTATTTACGTTTAGGAAATATTGCCGAAGATGGCTCGATAGAAGATATAGAAATTGTTGCTGGAGGAGAAGCCGAATCTATTTGTGAACCAAAATGGTCACCCGATGGCAGATTACATTTCTCTAGCGATCGCAGTGATTGGTGGAATATCTATCGTCGTAATGCTAACGGTAGTATCGAATGTCTGCACCAGATGTCAGCAGAGTTTGCCTATCCCCATTGGGTCTTTGGTTTATCTACCTATACTTTTATTAACGCAGAACTAATCTTTGGTGCCTATTCCGAAAATGGTAGTTGGCATTTAGGAACGATTAATACGGTAACTAAGCAATTTAGCAAAATAGAGAGTGATTACACGAATATCTCTTCCGTTAATACCAGTTCAGATGGTCAAGCTCTATTTATCGCGGGCTCTCCAAATCAACCTACAGCGGTAGTTAAACTAAATCTCGAAACCAAAGCACCACAAATTCTCAAAACTGCGGGGACATTAGATATCGACCCTGGTTATCTTAGCATGCCAGAAGCGATCGCGTTCCCCACAGCCAATAATTTAACAGCCTATGCTTGGTATTATCCCCCGCAAAATAAAGATTATGCAGCTCCAGAAGGAGAACTTCCCCCCATATTTGTCAAAAGTCATGGCGGACCAACTGCAGCAGCGTCGGTTAATCTAAGCTTACGGATTCAATATTGGACTAGTCGGGGTTTTGGTTATCTTGATGTCAACTATGGTGGCAGCATTGGTTACGGTCGGAAGTATCGTCAGCGGTTAGAAAATAACTGGGGCATTGTCGATATTGATGATTGTGTCAATGCTGCTCAATATTTAGTAGATCGGGGATTAGCCGATGGTGAGAGATTAGTTATTTCTGGTAGTAGTGCCGGGGGATATACTACTTTAGCTGCCTTGACTTTCCGCGATACTTTTAAAGCTGGTGCTAGTTATTATGGCATCAGTGATTTAGAGATTTTAGCGACCGATACCCATAAGTTTGAATCCCGTTATCTAGATCGTTTAGTCGGAAAATATCCTGAAGATAAAGAGGTTTATCAAGCACGATCGCCTATTTATTATACGGAACAATTATCTTGCCCTGTAATCTTTTTCCAAGGCTTAGAAGATCAGGTGGTACCACCCAATCAAGCAGAAATGATGGTCGAAGCGATTAAGCGAAAAGGCATTCCTGTCGCTTATATTACTTTTGCCGACGAAGGACATGGTTTTCGTCAGGCAGCTAATATCAAACAAGCGATCGATAGTGAATTTTACTTCTATTCCCGTGTCTTTGGGTTTGAGCCTGCTGATGATCTTAGTGCAATTGAGATCATTGGATTTGAAGCATAAAATTTAGTAGAAGATAGATATACGCTTAGCTAGAAGCATCTTTCTGAACGAACACCTGCGATCGCCGATTGCTCAACAGCAATTCTTGGTGACGAATTGTTGTCATGGCCACCTCCCAGGTAAAAGTAAAAGATTGAAACGATTCTGGTGAAATACGGTCTATATCTAGCTCCACAACTACTTTCTCAAAAATTTCAAATAATTGACTACGCACTGCTGCTAATTGCTCTAAATCTTCAAGAGATTGTATTTGGTTAATTAACTTGAGAATTTCCAGATTATAGAAATCGGCACGGTTCTTCTGTTGCCCCTGTAACCTCATTCTCAACTGCCAAATGCCAGAGACACAAAGGACACTAATTGTGAGCAAAAGCCCCATAGGCTCAGCATACTCGACAATAAAGCTAGGTTTATCTTGATTGTAATAAGCTTCTGCACCAGAATGAAAGGATAAGCCAAGACTTCTCAAAGAGTCAGGCTGCTCGATCATCGCTGCTTGGGGATTTTCCTTAATCAATTCATTGCGAGCTTCAAACAAAAGACGAGTAATTCCATAGATGATACCTTGATCCACGTCCTGATTCGTGACCAGCATAGCTCGTACCGCAACCACGGGTAAATCTTCTACTGGAATGGGAATGGCTCCATTGTAAGTTCCTTTGGGGATTTGGCTGGCTTCAAGAGTAGGCTGAAAAAGCTGTAGAGCTGCGCCTTGATCGATAGGTACTAGCTGAGTTTGACTATTTTGCAAGAGTTTACTAACTGCGGGATTTCCCAGCGCAATCACGCGAAACAAGGCATCTACTCTTCCCTGAAGAAGAGCAGCATGAGCTTGTTCTGGCGGTAGATTAACGGTTTGAAAGTCTGTTTCCCTTAAGCCATAATGTTGGCTTAAGGGCCAAAAGAGTGCATAAGAACCACTGCCTTGCGGCATTAATGCAATCTTTTTTCCTTTGAGAGCGCTCACTTTTTCAATCCCAGATTTCTGGCTGGCAATCAAGTGAAATATTTCTGGGAATAAGAGGCTAATTGCCTTGGTTGAGGGAGTAAGTGGCGCATCCCTTTGTAATATTGCCAGTTGCACCTTGTTTGCTTCAAGTAATTCCAAATTTTCTTGAGAACCTTCTGTTGCCAGAACTTCGATCTGGATCTGGGGATAATGTCTAGCTACAACTTGAGCGAGAGCCTGACCGAAGGCATAGTATTCCCCATTCTTTTCGCCTGTGGCCAGTGTCAGGGAATAAAAGCGCTTATAGTCGCGAACCCATTGCACAGCAAAGACGACAGCCATGATTGTGCTGAGCAGAACAATTAGAAGAAACAGTTTATGCTTCATTTACTTTCAATAACTCCAAATTGTCAGCTATTACACCACTAGAATACTAATACAGTATAGATTTTAGCTCTTAAAGTCGTAGTACCTAATAATGCAATATCTTATTAGGAATAATTAAACCGCGTCTAGTTTGAAACCCGTAGTTTTCGTAATGGATTGGGGCAAAGGGAAAAGGTTTTACGGGATCTATATTTTATATTTCAAAAATCCAGTTTTCAATGTGGACGCGGTTTAGCAGTATCTTTAGATTATTTTAAGCATTTTTTCGGTAATAAATTTTAATATTATGACCCCCCTTGTGCACATCAATTTGTAATATGCTAGGTAATGCGCAACTTTTAATACTACATTTTGAAGTGTGAAAGGGAGGTTAAAAATATTTATGGCAAAACTAGAAATCTGGCAAGATAGATGTCCTGCGGGGGTTAGACCTGGATGCGAACCCAAATATATTGAAAACGAGAATAATCAGCGTGCGATTGTTTTATTGCATGGTTTAACCGACTCACCATACTTTATGGAAGCGATAGGGAAGCGTTTTGCCCAATTAGGCTTTAATGTATATATTCCTTTACTTCCTGGTCATGGATTAAAAGACCCCAAAGGAATGAAAGGTGTTACCTTGAAACAATGGAAAAAAGAGGTTAACAAAGTTGTCAGCATTGCTTGTGGGAAAGCACAACAGGTTTCTATTGGTGGATTATCAACTGGAGGGACTCTTAGTGTCTGGAAAGCTAGTAAAAATCCTGACCAGATTAATGGAGGGGTTTTTCTATTTTCTGCGGCTCTAGATATTGCTGATGATGAGAATGACAGTGATAATCCTTTTAAAAAAGGTAATTTTAAAGAACGACTACTCCGGACTTACTGTATTAGAAAACCATTAGCCATTGTTCAGGATTTAAAATCGCCTCTTGTCGGCAATGATCCAGGAGATAATCCCTATCGTTATAGTCGAATGGATTATGATGGTGCAGCACAATTAGCCGAGTGTATTAAAAAAGTAGAAAAAGCCAAACTGACACAACCTCTATTTGTAGCTCATTCAGAAGCAGACGAAGCAGCCGATATTTTGGGTGTTGAGGAGCTTATGCTGAACCATCAAGGAGATAGAGAGCAAGTCTATTATTATCGTATTGGGAAAACTCTTGGCGTGCCTCATGCTAGTGTTGTTCTGGAGAACGATGTACTTTCCTATAACGGATCACCTCTAGAACCCAAAAATCCCTTTTTCAATAAAATGATGAATCGCGTTACACTATTCATCAATCAACAACTAAATAATGTACCTGCTCCAAAACAATACACTTATAGGCCTCAGGTTGCAGTATTAAAAGATATCTTTTTTGATTACCATAGTAGTACCTACAGCCCAGGGATTGCTCACTGGTTAGCCTATTGTTCTCAAATTGCATATCAAAGAAGAAACGGTAAAAAAGATAAATCTCCTCATACCGAGCTAATACTAGAAAGATTACAAGGGTTAGACCCAGACTTTGAGAAAGTGTATGGATTTAATAATCGTAGCTCTCAAGCCATATTAATTAAACATAAACACTTTCTTGTTGCAGCCTTTCGGGGAACAGATGAAGTTGCCGATTGGATAGATAATATTTCAGTAGTGACTTTAGAGCAAATTAAAGCTGGATTTAGGGAGTCTTTTAAAAAATGGCTAAGCAGAGAACAAACTTTCTCCACTAATTACTCATTTGGAAGAGTTCATCAAGGATTTTACCAAGCTTTCCTGGACGTATGGGAAAGAGATGGAATGTGGGAAAAATTAGAGGAATTAATTGATTTAAAACAATCTCCTTTATGGGTTACTGGTCACAGTTTAGGAGGTGCTATGGCAACTTTTGCTGGAGCTTGGTTGGCAGAGAGAAATTTGCCTGTGCGAGGAATATATACTTTTGGTCAACCTCGTTGCGGAGATAAGGATTTCAGTATTCAACTTAATGCTAAATTACCTAATAAAATTTTCCGCTTTCACAATAGTAATGATATTGTTCCGAGATTGCCAGCACGTTTGATGAACTTTGAACATACAGGTAAACTAATTTACATTACTGAAGATCGAAAACTAGATGCAAATCCTACAAATTGGGATCGTTTTTTAGAAAGGGCTAAAGGAATTATCAAAGATTTTGTAGATAAAGACTTTGTTCCTGATAGTATCGAAGATCATAACATTGTAGAGGGCTATATTAATGGTATTTCTGCTTGGCAAGATAGAAATCCAGAAAATTGGTCATAACGGGACTTAAACAATCGACCAAGTAAAAATAAACCTCATCTACTTTGAAAACCGTAGTTTTTCTTCTTCAGAATCGATGTGTTTTTTAACCCACAAGCGATCTCGAAGAGGTCGGCGAAGCCGCGCCTCCGGCGAGCCGCTGCCCCTTCGGGCGGAAATGGAGCTCAAATAAAACAGGATTAACTAGTGATACAAGACTAAATTGATCAAATTTTGTACATATCTCTTTCTATCCATAGGAATAATTTCTTTACCATGAAGTAGTTCTTGATTAAGAACATAATGAATTAAAGAACCGATAAAAATCATGGCAGTAGCTTCTGGATCGGCAAAGTTAAATTCTTCTTGCTCCTCAAAATAGTTAGTCAATATTTCGATTGAAGGTTTGGCCACATTTTTGAGAAATAGCTGAGATAAATCAGGTCTTTTATCAGATTCTGACAGGATCAATCGTGAAAAATCGAGATGATTTTTGTTGCTAACGTTATCTAATAAACGATAAGCAAGATCCCTTAAGACTTTTTCCGGCTCACCCTCGAGAGGCTTTGACCAGAGAATTTGGAATTTTTCAGCAGCGATATTTTCAATTAACGCGGTAAACAATCCATCTTTATCTTTGTAATAGCTGTAAAGAGTTTGCTTGGATACTCCTGCAGATTTGGCCACTTTATCCATACTAGTCCGAGTATAGCCATGTTTGAGAAATTCTGGTAACGCGCCTTGAAGAATTTGTTTAGCCTTATCTGTAAAACGTTTATGATGACCAGGTTCGTGAATGCGGTGTTTTCTCATAACTTATTACTCACTATTTGTTACTGACTCTCCAATCCCCAACTAGCATTGTATCTCTCTGTACATTAACTTTTTTATTGACAAAATCAAACTGTACAGTCTAGTATAGATCTTAGAAGGATAAAACTGTACGGTCTAGTAAAAATATGCTTGGAGATAACGTTTAACCCTCTTGTACAGCAAGACTTGTAGGTATAATCACAAAAAACATACGCTACCGTATTGACAAGCAAAAGGTAAGTTTTATAGAATATAAACATACGCTACCGTATGGATAAAAAAAGTGGCTCTAACAAAAGAAGACTGGATTAATGCAGGATGGTTGCTGATGACATCAAAAGGTGTTGAAGGAGTCAAAGTGGAAGTTTTGGCGCGGCAGCTAGATGTCAGTAAAGGTAGTTTTTATTGGCATTTTAAAAACCGCAATGAACTATTAGAAGCTATTTTGCAACGTTGGGAAGAGAAAACAATGTTTTTGATTCAAGAATCGCAAAAAACTCCTAATCCTAAAGATAGTTTAGTTAAGCTATTTGCTTTAATAGCAAAAGTTTGCCAAGAGCCCGATCCTGAGCCAGCAATTTTCTTCTGGGCCAATAAAGATCCTCAAGTAAAACAACGAGTTCATGACTTAGAAAATAAGCGTGTTGATTATTTATCTGAGTTATTTGAAGATTATGGCTTTGACCCGATCGCAGCCAAACATCGAGCAGAGGTAGCATATCTGGCCATAATGGGTTTTGCAGATCGCCGAGGAAGAGATGGCGAGTTTGATTTAGAAATGGAGGAATTCAACAATTTTTTACTATCACTACTTATTTCTCCCGTAAACGTTTAACTAGTAACCAATAACCCAAAAACAATGTTCTTCGTAAATCAAAAAAAACAAAATCTAATCCCAATCTCTCTCGGAGTTTTAGCCCTCCTTGGTGGGACAGCTATTTATGGCATCTATGCTGTTAATAGTGATACTGCGCAACCAAAAGTTGACGAACCGATGGTAACGGAAAAAGTTGAGCTCAAAGCAGTTACAGCTTTGGGAAGAATTGAACCGGAAGGAGAAGTAATTCAATTGTCCCCATCTCCTGACTTAGGAGGAACTAAAATTAGTCAACTATTAGTTAAAGAAGGCGAGCGCGTTGCTCAAGGACAAACCATCGCTATTTTGGACAATAATGCCCGATCTCAAGCAGACTTAGAATTAGCCAAACAGGATGTCAAAGTTGCCGAAGCTAATTTGGCGATAGTCAAAGCAGGAGCAAAAAGCGGCGAGATTACAGCCCAGGAAGCCACTGTCAAGCGAATTAAAGCTGAATTACGGGGAGAACTCACAGCTAATGAAGCCCTAATTGCCCGTCTAGAAGCTCAACTACGGACCGAAACTGCGGAAAAACAAGCTACTATAGAGCGTTTAGAAGCAGAATTGGCTAAAGCTGAAAGCGACTTGCGACGCTATACCCAGTTAGAAGCCGATGGTGTGATTTCAGAATCTGAATTAGAATCTCGTAACCTCAACGTCGATACTGCAGCAAAAAGACTGGTAGAAGCTAAAGCTGGCTATAAAAGGACGTTAAGCACCCTAGAACAGCAAATCAGAGAAACCAGAGCTATTTCCCAACAAGAGATTGATACTTTAGAAGAACAAATAGCCGAAGCCGAAGCTACCTTAGATCGTATCGCCGAAGTGCGAGATGTAGATGTACAAAAAGCGCAAGCTGAAGTGGATAGAGCGATCGCTGCTTTCAAGAAAGCAGAAGAAGATCTAGCACTAACCCATGTTAAAGCTCCCACAGATGGGCAAATTATGACTATCCATGCTTATCCAGGAGAAATAGTAGGGGATGATGGAGTAGTGGAATTTGGACAAACCAAGCAAATGATGGTGGTAGCAGAAGTCTATGAGAGCGATATTAATCGGGTAGAAATTGGACAAAAAGCCACTGTGATCAGTGAAACCAGTGCTTTTAAAGGCGAAATAACTGGAACAGTAAGTCATATTGGCTTAAAAATTGGCAAACAAGATGTTTTAGACACCGATCCTGCCGCAGATGTCGATAGTAGAGTGGTAGAAGTTGAAATTCGCCTCGATTCTGCCAGTAGCGATCGCGTTTCAGCGTTAACTAATTCCAAAGCGCTCGTAAAAATAGCAGTCAATAATGACAGTAAACAGTAACCTTTACTTATTACTTATTACTCATTACTTATTACTTGAAAATGAAAACTCCCCTATCTTGGTTACAACTGACCCATGAAAAAATGCGCTTACTAATTGCCTTAGCGGGGATTGGTTTTGCCGATATGTTAATGTTTGTGCAATTGGGTTTTCAAAATGCCTTATTCCAAAGTAATGTTAAGCTTCATCATGCTTTAAATGGGGATATTTTTTTAATGAGCCCCCAATCTGATGCTTTAGGTTTTACTGAACAATTTTCCGAACGCCGTTTATATGAATCTGTTGCCATAGAAGGAATCGAATCAGTAGTTCCTGTCTATCTTAATTTAGGTTCATGGAAAAATCCTATAGAAAGAAATACTCGTACCTTATTCGCTATTGGTTTTAATCCAGCCTATAATGTTTTAGATTTACCAGGAGTTGCCGAAAATCTCGATCAAGTAAAACTAGAAGATGCAATTTTGTTTGATGATCAATCTCGGGCTGAATTTGGGGATATTCCGAGTTTACTCGCTTCAGAAGAGCATGTAACTACAGAACTCGCTTCTCGTAGAGTTAATGTTAAAGGCTTGTTTTCTTTGGGCGCCTCTTTTACGGCTGACGGCACAATTTTAACTAGTGATATCAATTTTTTAAGAATCTTTCCCGAACGGCAAAAAGGATTAATCGATCTCGGAATTATTAATCTCAAATCAGAGGCAGATTTAGAACTTGTTCTGCAACAGTTAAGAGATAAATTACCCCAAGATGTTAATATCTTTTCTAAGGAAGAGTTTATCGAACAAGAGATTACTTATTGGCAAAATAGTACTGCTATTGGCTTTATCTTTAATCTGGGGACATTAATTGGGTTTATTGTCGGAATCGTTATTGTTTATCAAATTCTTTATACTGATGTTGCCGATCATTTATCAGAATACGCTACTCTCAAAGCAATGGGATATCGCGATCGCTATTTTATTAGTTTAGTCTTTCAAGAAGCCATTATCCTAGCTTTTATCGGATTTATTCCCGGTTTAGGTATTGCCAATGTATTGTATTTATTAACAGCAAATGCTACAGCTTTACCAATTGCCATGACAGTTAATCGAGCAATTACTGTCTTGATATTGACTATTATTATGTGTTGTGTTTCAGGAGGTGTTGCGGTCAGAAAACTCAGTGCAGCCGACCCAGCAGACATATTTTAAATTATGAATATGAATTATGAAAATATTTATGGAGTCAAATACTATGGATACAATGACAGATATTGATCAGAAAACATCAATAACTAATAAGCAACCAATAGCTAAAGTAGTTGAAATCCAAGACTTAAACCACTTTTTTGGCAAAGGAGCATTAAAAAAACAAATATTATTTAATATTAATTTAACTCTAAAAACAGGAGAAGTTGTCATCTTAAAGGGACCTTCCGGTTCCGGGAAAACCACATTGTTAACCTTGATGGGAGGATTGAGATCGCCTCAGACAGGAAGCCTTAAAGTTTTAGACACAGAACTAGTAAGAGCCAAGAAAAATCAACTAGTAGAAATTAGAAAAAATATTGGTTATATTTTCCAAGCTCATAATCTCTTACATTCTCTTACTGCCAGACAAAATGTCCAGATGTCTTTAGAGTTGCATAATCATTTATCATTCCAAGAAATGAAAGCCCAAGCAACTTCTATTCTAGAAGCAGTAGGCTTAGGAGATCATATAGATTATTATCCGAAAAATCTATCTGGAGGACAAAAACAAAGAGTTGCGATCGCCCGTGCTTTAGTCTCCCATCCTAAGCTAGTTTTAGCGGATGAACCTACCGCAGCTTTAGACAGTAAAACCGGAAGAGATGTGGTAGATTTAATGCAACAATTAGCCAGAGAACAAGGCTGTACAATTCTCATTGTTACTCACGATAATCGTATTTTAGATGTGGCAGATCGGATTATAGAATTAGATGATGGCAGGATAACATTCAATGGTAAACAAAGTTAAAAGCCCCTGACGGGGAATTCAAAATTAAAAATTAAAAATTCAAAAGCGGTGCGACCCTGCGGATTTTTAATCCGCCAAGGAACGCGCACCAAGAGAGTAAATTAATTTCCCCGAACAAGAAGGTCAGAAACTAATCATAGCAAGACCTTCAGTCTATTCTGTTGATTTTTTAGTTTCTGAAGAGTTAAAAGATGAATCGACTTTTAAAATGAATGATTTCGTGCCAAAGAATGTATCAAAATCATCGACAGTAGGTTGCTGTTCGCGCAACTCGTAATGTACCGCTTCTTCGTTTTACTGAAATGCTACAAATCTCCCTATTATTGTTAGGTTTGAGGGAACAAAATAATTCCTCGTTCCTTATTTTCTCCATTCGCCCCAAATAGCTAAAGTCATTCCTGGTCGATAAATATTGACAAACATCGTTTTACCATCAGGAGCAAAGCAAACACCAGCAAATTCGCTATTATTGAGAGCATTGCGGGCAAAATGATAATATTTACCTTCAGGAGTAATCCCTACCAAAAACTGTTCCCCCCATCCATCTTCGCAAACAATTAAATCGCCAAAAGGCGCTAAAATGAGATTATCAGGATAATCTAAAACTCCTACACCAGGAGATTCAGTAAATAGTTCTAGCGTCGATTTGGCTAAGTTATAGCGAAATATCTGACCAACCCCAGCTTTGCCACCATTAGTACAAGTCCAATATAATTCCCCATTGGCATAACAAATACCCTCTCCTCTTCTAAAGATAGCTGCACCTTTAGTTTGAGCTTCGTAACGCAAAGTATCATGTTGAGGATCTACATCCTCAATTCTGACCCATTCTACCGCTTGAGGTTCCCCCACAAGTAAATCAATTCCCGTATCAATTTTAGGTTTATTTTTAATCACCATTGCTTCCAAGATTCCCCCTGCTTGGAGATTTCCTGGCTTTTGCGGTAAGAAACGGTAAAAACAGCTGTCGGTTCGGTCTTCAGTTTGATAAATATAACCTGTTTTAGGATCAGTCGCGATCGCTTCGTGACGAAATCTGCCCATCGCTTTTAAGGGAATCGGCGCTGCTAATCCTCCTGTAGCGGGAACTTCAAAATTATAACCATGTTTAACTGTGACTTTTCCCCAATAGGGCAGTAGTTGTTCTAAACTGTAGCCTGGAGGCGCATAGGGAGTAGCAATTTCTTCTTCGCAACTAATCCAAGAACCCCAGGTCGTGGTGCCCCCCGAACAATTACGATTGGTTCCAGCTAGAGAAAGAAAATGTTGTTGTAAATTGCGATCTCGATCTATAACTACGGTGGTAGTACCTCCTGGACAGATCGGATCATATTGGGGAATATCTACGGGAAGATTATTTTTTGTCATCACCGGATCGAGTTCATGGTTTCTTACCAAAATAGTTGAGCCATTCTTGCCAGGAAAAGCTGCCATCCCATCATGATTATTAGGTACGGGTAAACCATCATTCATCTCTTCTCCGACACCAGAGATAATCCGATATTGAAAGCCTTTTGGTAAGTCTAAGATTCCCTGGGGATCGGATTCGAGACTCCCAAATTTGTTAATTTGTAAAGATTTTCCAGTTACTGATTGAGCATATAAGTTTTTGAAAGGTGAAGCAACTATCGTCGTTACGCTGCTGATTCCGACTAATTCTACAAATTTTCTTCTTGATAGTTTCACAGTTAGTTAAGGATAATTACTTTTGCTCTACTAATTAATGTTAGTTCGACGAAGTAAATAACGCTCAATAGTACGTCAAAGAATTGTGGGATAGCTAATTAACTCCTCTCAAGACCAAGCAGCGATTGCTAATCCCTAGTAAAGAGTATCGAATGCTTCCGTGAAAGTTTGATGTTACATGGAGCAATAAAAGCAATTACTTCCTTATGCTAGTCTTCCATGCTTATAGGTCTTTTGATGACCGCAGATAAGGCACTCCATCTGGTTTATCCAATTTGTTGAGCTCTGTTATTTTATCACTCTCACACTTTCTTGATGCACACTCTTAGATTTCAATGCCTAAAGAAAGTTAAAAAATAGATACAAAAAGTTTCTTTACAAAATTAAATGCATAGATTACTATGGGGCGAAAAATATAAAATTCAAAGGGAAAATAAATTTATAGTGATTGTAAAGTTATTTTTAAATCTGTATAAAAAAACAAAAGAATAACGTAATAGGATGCCAAGCAATCAAGAATTCCAGGTAGTTATTGGTGAGGTTGAAATTGATATTTAATAAATTAGCTAAAGATTGGCAACTGCCTCAAAAGCCAGGGCGATTTTTACTCATTATCGTATTGGTCATCGGCATCTTTTTTCGCTTTGCCGATTTAGAGAGTAAAGTTTTTTGGCATGATGAAGCATTAACAATGTCGCGAATATCTGGATACACTATCCAAGAAATCAATAGAGCTATTTTTAACGGTAAATTAATTAATGTCAATGAATTGAGAAAATATCAACAAAAAAAATCGGAAAGTCAAGTTCTTGATATTGTTGATGTTTTAGCTACTGACAATCCTCAACATCCACCAGTATATTACTTGCTGTTGGAATTGTGGAGTAAAATCTTCGGACAATCTATCAGTTCACTCAGAAGCTTATCTGCTTTATTCAGCGTGTTAGTTTTGCCATGTATCTATCTGCTTTGGAAAGAACTTCGGCAGTTACCTTTTGTAGGTTGGGTATCCATGGTGATAATTGCCACATCACCTTTCCATGTCTTGTATGCTCAAGAAGCAAGAGAGTATAGCTTATGGACTTTATCTATTTTAATTTCTAGTATTGCTTTATTAAGAGCTATAAGATTGAGAAATACTAAAAATTGGTTAGTATATGCTGTTATTTCCTTGATAGGACTTTATATTTATCCATTTTCTATATTTGTAAGTGTTGGACATGGTATCTATATTTTTACTAGAGAAAAGTTTAGATTTACAAAAACTTCCAATTTCTTTCTACTCGCTTTCAGTTTTGCATTCACAGGATTTATGCCTTGGTTATTATTGATGGTCAATCAATATTCTGAAACTGGTTCGCGATGGACAGAAAAACCCATTTCTCACATATCATTAATCAAACATTGGCAAGCGCATATTTACAAAGCTTTCTTTTTACAGTTAAAACCAAACAATTTTGATGACCTTTTACAATATATGTTCCTGGTTTTGCTTTTAGTTGTTATTAGTTGCTCTTTTTATTTACTTATAAGACAAACTGAGCGAGACGTTTGGTTATTGATGATTATTTTAAGCAGTGTAGTGTTTTTGCCTCTTGCTGGTGCTGATATCCTTTTTGGTGGTATGCGCAGTATTTCTAGTAGATATCTTATCCCCTCTTATTTAGGTATTCAATTATCGCTTGGATTCGGTTTAGCTTATTATTTGAACTCCAGTAAATTTATTATAAAGAAAATTGCTCAGATATTATTTATTGCAATAATTTGCATACAAATATCTTCTTGTATGATTAATTTTCAAAAAAATGTATCTTGGTCTAAATGTTATCCTGATATCGCAAAGATAATCAATAATTCAGATAATTCTCTTTTAATTAGTAATTCCCATGAGATGAATCTTGGAAATATCTTAGCTTTGAGCCACTTACTAAATGATAATATATCCTTAATATTGTTAGATGGTCGAAACCATCCACATAATTATCAAAGTATTCCTAAAATTCCTCGAGATTTTGACAACATCTTTTTTCTTAGTGTTTCTGAACAGTTTAAAAGGAAAATTGAGCAACAGTATGATACCCAATTAGAAAAAATTTATGACTATAATCTTCAACTTGAGAAAATTCCTAACTTAAAATAATTATTATTAAACTTCTTCAGGGCACCTCGAAAAATACAGATGCTTATTGAGAATCAACTGGTATCCCGTTAGTGATTTTTGCAATAAGGCAATTAATCGAGGTCCCCTTCAGTAAATTTAAGGTAGTGCATCTCATTGGTAAAGACCAGACCCAGCAGCTAGAGAGGACTAACGGAATTGTTCGACAACAGACTGGCCTATGTATGGCATTGTCGTCAGAACAAATTTGCTAAAGTTTGAGAACAGACAGAAGCGACAGTCAGGTTGGTGGTAAGCTAATTTAACTAGATTTGGGTTGATAGTCGCAAGAAAACTACTGCTGCAATGAGAAAGGAATTAGCGCTCGCTGCTTGGTCTTGGGAGGAGTTAATTTGCTATTCCACACTTCTTTGATGCATTACCCAATAATTCTTCGTTTCTTAAATCAAATTTCGTCCCAACCGCCGACGCCAGAAGACATGACATAACTAGTAACTCCTGCTTCAAAGAAATTAGCTTTAGTATGTCCCGCTTTTTTAGTATCAGAAAATCTTTCTAGATGTTTGTAGGGACTTTTTTGGTATTGAGCCTCTGGATACAAAGGATCTAAACCGATCGCCCGTAAACGCATATTCGCCAAATATTTAGTATAATGCTCGGTACTAGATTCGGTGATTCCTAAAACATTATCTCCTACAATATGATTTGTCCAACGACATTCATGTCGCACCGCGCGTTCAAACATTTCATACACTTGTTCTACTGAATGGGGAAATAAGCGCATTGCTTCAGGAAGTAGTTTTTGGTACAGACGCACATGAGATAATTCATCCCGATTAATCATTTTAAAAATATCGGCACTTCCAGGCATTAACATGCGAGACGCCAGATTATAGAAGTAGATGAAACCATTATAAAAATACATTCCTTCTAATAAATAATCTGCTAGTAATGCCACAAAGTAATTCTCTTCAGTCGGCGCATCGATATATTTCTGATAAAGTCCGGCAATAAATTCACAACGCTCTGCCAATACCTTATCAGTACGCCAGAATTCATATACTGTTGTTCTGCGATCGCTAGGAATCACCGTTTCGATAATATATTGATAGCTCTGATTATGCATTCCCTCTTGAGAGATTTGTTCTGCCATACAGAGACTTACTTCTGGTGCGGTAATACAACTTTTGAGGTGGGGAAGATTACAAGTTTGTACCGAATCGAGGAAAGTCAAATAACTCAAGATCCCATCATAGGCATGACGTTCTTCTGCCGTGAGATTCCAATAATCAGTGACGTCTTGGGTAAGATCGAGCTTCTGGGGAATCCAAAAATTCTCTCGCATCTGTTGATACAAACCAATTGCCCAAGAGTAGCGAACATCATTCAGTTGCATGAGGTTAGTAGTATTACCAAACCAAATAGAACGATTTTCGATTCTGTCATCACCACTAGGATTAAAAATCGGGTTAGCTAGCATACTTTCTGTCATAACTCTTTAATATATTCTTAAATGCTCAAAAATATCTGGTAGTTTTCGAATCTTAGAACCGGTCTAGAATGATTATTTTACACCATATATATTGTAAGTGAAACGATACCTACCCTACCTGTAGTGTTTACTCTGTAATTGGTCAACTAAGATCGTGAAAATATTGGCTTCAGATTAATTTATAGAATAATTTAAGATATTTCTCACAACAGAAAGTTTTTATCCCCAACAAACAAAGCTTGCGATCTCAATTGTTAATGAAAATCACTAAACAAAAGTTAATCGCAAGCGTCGAAATATCTTAAAAAAAGAATGATTGCTAGAAAATTTCTAGAATAAACCTAGAGTCAAAGATTTATCAATAGGCATAGTAGCACCAATTCCTAACCAGATAGTTACTAAAGTACCAAAAAGGAATACAGTAGAAGCTACAGGACGACGGAAGGGGTTTTGGAATTTGTTAACACTTTCAATGAAAGGAATCAAAATTAGACCCAAAGGTACTGCACCTTGACAAGCAATTCCGAGAAGCTTGTTAGGTAGAATACGTAAAATTTGGAAAACGGGGTATAAATACCATTCAGGTAAGATTTCCAAAGGTGTTGCAAAAGGATCGGCAGGTTCACCGATTAAAGCAGGATCTAGTACTGATAAACCAACTACTAAACCGATGGTCCCCAAAATTACAATGGGGAAAACATACAATAAGTCGTTGGGCCAAGCAGGTTCGCCATAATAATTATGACCCATCCCTTGAGCTAACTTGGCGCGTAATGCGGGATCACTAAGATCGGGTTTTTTTAAAGTGGACATTGGGTTCTCCTTAATCGACTCAGAATCAGCAGATTTAGATCGCTGGCTTGAGATGCACTGATTTTTTGATTAGAATTGAGATTTTTTGATTGTTAAATCTATGTAAGATAACAAAGTTATAACTAGTATAACTAAGTCATCACTAAAAGATCACTTTACAAGGGACCAGAAATACCTTGTTTACGAATCATTAAGAAATGAGCCAGCATAAATACTGCCATCAACCAAGGTAAAACAAAGGTATGTAGACTATAGAAGCGAGTGAGAGTACTTTGACCAACACTAACGCCACCGCGTAATAGTTCAACCATTTGGTCACCAACAATAGGAATTGCTGCGGGAACTCCAGATACAATTTTAACCGCCCAGTAACCTACTTGGTCCCAAGGAAGAGAATATCCAGTTACCCCGAAGCTAACGGTGATTACTGCCATTACTACTCCAGCAATCCAGGTTAACTCACGGGGCTTTTTGAATCCTCCAGTTAAGTAAACACGGAAGACGTGAAGAATCATCATCAGAACCATCATGCTAGCAGACCAGCGATGAACGGAACGAATTAGCCAACCGAAGTTCACTTCATTCATAATGTATTCTACTGAAGCGAAAGCATCGGCAACAGTAGGTTTGTAATAGAAAGTCATGCAAAATCCAGTTGCAAACTGAATTAGGAAGCAAACTAAGGTAATGCCACCCAAACAATAAAAGATATTGACGTGGGGAGGTACGTATTTACTAGAAATGTCGTCGGAAATTGCTCCAACTTCTAAACGTTCATCAAACCATTGATAAACTTTGGAATCTGTTACTTGTTTCGAGAACATGAACTAAATTAACTGAGTAATTAACTAAAGGCTAACTATGAATATTTAGACCTTTAAAAAATGTAACATAGCTTTAAGCTGCAATGTTGACCATGAATAAGTGAGCCTATGGGATAACATTCTCTCATACTCAATGACTAAGTAGTCTAGATTTAGCAACCAGAGATGAGTTTTTAGCAGATTTTTGTAACAATTGATTAAGATTCTTGTAAAATAAACGAATTAAGATAAGGTAAAGACTCTTAATTTGATGATCTGTACATATGATTAAAAAAGCTTTTTGGACTACTCTGTTAGTAGTTGTCTGTTTAGTTTCTTCTCTCTGGTTTTTTACTCCTACCGCTAACGCATTTACCCAGGAGCAGAAACTATTCTTAGAATCTTGGCGGATTGTAAATCGTGCCTATGTGGATGAATCGTTCAATGGAGAAAATTGGTGGTTTACCCGCGAGAAATTTATTAAAAAACCGATGCGTAACCGCCAAGAAACCTATGGGGTAATCGAGGAAATGTTAGCTCTCCTTGACGATCCTTTTACCAGACTACTCAGACCAAAAGCATATAAAAGTTTACAGGTAAATACTTCTGGAGAATTATTTGGGGTTGGTTTACAGATTAGTTTTGATCCTCAAACCCAGTTAGTCGAAGTAATAACTCCCATTGCCGGATCTCCAGCAGAATCGGCTGGTATTCACCCCAGAGATTATATTTTAGAGATTGATGGCATTGAGACTAGTACTTTAACTCTCGATGCGGCAGCAGAAAAGATGAGAGGACCAATAGGAACTACGGTTTCCTTGACTGTGGAAAATCACGATCGCGATGCGGATAGTGTTCAGACTCTGGACATTGTTCGCGATCGCATATCATTAAATCCTGTCTATGCGAACCTAGATGAGCGTAATGAAGAGGCGATAGGTTATATTCGTCTCAACGAATTTAGTGCTAATGCAACTCAAGAAATCGCCCATGCCATCATGGATTTAGATGCTCAAGATGCTCAAGCATATGTTCTCGATTTAAGAAATAATCCCGGCGGTTTATTACAAGCAGGAATCGAAACTGCTAGATTATGGCTCGATCAAGGGACAATAGTTTACACCGTCAATCGTCAGGGAACGTTAGGTAGTTTTGAGGCTAATGAGCACTCTATGACTGATGCTCCTTTAGTGATCTTAGTTAATCAAGGTACAGCTAGTGCTAGTGAAATTTTAGCTGGAGCTTTACATGATAATAGTAGGGCTGTTTTAGTAGGAGAGACAACCTATGGCAAGGGATTGATTCAATCTTTATTTGAACTACCTGATGATTCGGGAATCGCAGTTACCGTTGCTAAATATGAAACTCCTAACCATACAGATATTAATAAGTTGGGCATTGAGCCAGATTATATAGTTGCTCAAGAGCCTATCACTTTTGCCCAAATTGGTACTAAAGAAGATTTACAATATCAAAAAGCGATCGAGTTATTAACTAGTAACAGTCTCGTAGCTGATGTCTTCTAGTAATTTTTCAGTGGTTCTGAAATCGATGAAATATAAAAGTGATTAAAATCATATTTAAAATTGTATGGCATTGCAGAACCTAATTTTGATTGCTTGAAGGCGCGATCGCTCTAAATCGGTTATCAATTGATGAGGTCATGAGTAGTTATTCTCAGCATACCGAAATAGCGATCGCGTTTTCCCACACTTATTTTTTCAATTTCTGAAGTTATAGCACTACGTAATTTGGTTAGGACATTAGTAAACGCCCAAGCCTATGATTAGTAAACTTTTGACTTCCCCTCCTCGGAGGGGTTAGGGGTGGGTGACTTTTGATATGCGGAGCGGTATCCTTTAGGACTTGCGCGTAGCGCTATATTTTGTATCTGTACGCAATATTTTTTCTAGTTTGATCACTAAAAGTCAATAAATTTAACTGCGATTGAGCAATTAATTATTATTAATTATGGTAGAAATGCTGATATGAAAAGTAAGAGATGATTTCCAATGGCGAAATATTTTTTAATCGAGTCTCGGAGTCCGTTTGACTCGGCAGAGGTCAATAATAATTATCAATTAGCCTCTGATTTAGCGAGTAAGGGCCATGAAGTTAGCCTGTTTTTGGTGGAAAATGGCGTTTTTGCCGCGAGGTCAACAGCACAAATTAATGATTTTAGTAAATTAACTAATGTGAACTTATTCGCTGATGATTTTTCCTTGCGAGAAAGAGGAATTTCGCCAAATGAGCTCAAAAGTACCATCAAAGTAGCTGGTATTAGTATTGTCGTAGAAGCAATGGCCCAAGGAACCAAAACTATGTGGTTATAGGAGGAATTTTATTTAATGAGTGAGATAACATTAACTTTCTTAATTATGGATGGTCCTTTTGAACAAGCTCGGACGACGACTGCTTTTAGAATGATAGAAGCTGCTTTGGAAAAGAACTATAATGTGAATGTTTTTGCTTATGAAGGAGCTGTGTCTCTATCTTTTGCACTTCAAAAACCCCATGCAAATTCGATCCATGGTCGGACTTTCGAAGAAGAACAACATCCTTTAACTAAAGAATGGATTAAAGCTTTGCAGGAAAAAGCTCAAAGCAAAGGTTGTAAGTTGAATTGGATTAACTGTGGTTTATGCGTTGACGAACGGGGTGTTAATGAAGCCATTGAGGGTTGTCGTCGTGGAGGACCAAAAGATTTTTGGCAATGGGCTCAGGGCTCCAATACTTTAGTCATTGGCACAAAATAGGAGAATTTTGATGAAAGCTTTGCAAATTTTACAGTCTGCTTATCGCTGTACTGTTGAAGAACAAGACGATCCGGCTCTTTGGTTTGTTCAGGTATTGAAAACTGCTCAAGGAGACGTGGATATTGTACTAAAAAATAATGCTGTTAATTATGCAGTAGTGAGTCAAGATGCTTCTGGTTTAAGTTTTGGAAATTGGAAACAATCTCAGCCCAGTCAGTTGAACCAAGATTTACAACAAGCTATCGATCAAGGGATTACGATATATGTTATCGCTGAAGATATAGCAGTTCGAGGGATTTCTGATGAAAAATTATTGCCCGGAATCCAAAAAATTTCCCGATTAGAAATGTCTAATTTATTTAATAACTATGACCAAGTTTGGACTTGGTAATGTATATTTTTCGAGGAAAGTGCTACAAAAAAGAGGCATACGGCTTTTTTCTGTAAGGGGTAAAGAGTATCTCGGGACAAGCGACTAAAGAAACCGTAGAAAGGATTAAAAAAAAGGCACATTACCGAATAACCTTAACAGTTTCCAAATTATTATCACTACAACCTGTAATAATTCCTCCACAATTCAATACTTCTTGTAAATAATTGATCGCGTCTTGAGTAATAATTTCCCCTGGCATTAATATCGGAATACCTGGAAGATAAGGACAAATCATACTAAATCCTATTCTGAAAATATAGTTTTCCTGATGAGGAAATTTTTCAAGACAGAGTAATACTAAATCCTGTTGATAGAAGTTATATTAAATTAGCCATATTTAAACCAATGATAATTAGTTAAATTCCTGATTTCTTCTGTCATCTCTCTCAGGACACAACAACGTTTTGGGTAGTCCCTACAAACTGATGCAGTTGTCTTATTTACCCAGTTTTAGGGATAGGAGAAACCATTAGAAATTTGTAATTTAATTGACTAGTTGTTAAGCCAATTTTCATCGCAGGAGTAACTTCTTGATATCTTTTTTGAAACTTTACTTTTTCTCCAGTTAAATCTTGACGTAAACTTTTATGAAACTGGCAGTAATTATAATCAAATAAATTAATCCATAACGCTCTCTCAAGATTAGTTTTATTTTTACAATAACCAAGAGTTTTTCGATGTAGATAGGAAATTCTTTGTCTTAAAGTTAAATTGAATCTTTCAATATAAGACGTATTTTTAGCCCCCGATGGAAAGTCTTTTTCTGTGCCTTTTATCCAGGTTTTTTTTACGGTTTTTAATTTTCTTTTAAAACGCTTCTTTACTATTTGAAGATAGACATAGTTAATAGATTGCATCTGTTTTAACAAAGCATTTTTATAGGCAGCTAATTTGTCAGTAGTTATCTTTAATAAATGCCCAGATTCCCATTGACATAAAGTTTTCAGATTCTTGACTAAACGCTCAGCTGTATATAAGGTTCGAGAACCTAGTTCAAAATTAACCCAAAACTTAGTTACAGATTCTAACGCAATAAATAGCCAAAGTTGCCTCTTTTTATTTTTAAGATAAGACCACAATTCATCCATTTGAAGAAATTCTATTGTGATTCCAACTAACAGACAAATAAAATTGTGAAAATTTTGACTCTTTTCCGCGATCGCTGCTATCCAAGTTTCAATTGTTCTGGGATCTTTTTCTAAGACATCAGCTATTTGTTCGGCGGATAAACCATACTTAATTAGTTTGAAAGTTTGGCGATATTCTTTATCAGTTCCTTTTTTATTAATTAGGTTTGAATAAGACATTTCAGAGAACCTATGTTCTCCTCCATGACAATAAAACATTTGTCTTTTTTCGCCCGATGTCTTCAGGTAATAAACTCCATCTTTGGTTATTTTATTCTCTGTTGACTGAAAACAAGTACAAGATTTTTTCGGGCAGAATTTTGGTAAAGATTTGCTTAACAATTGCTCGCTCGCTTCCAAATAGCAAAATCTTATTTATCCTAGCAAAACCTTATTCGATATCCGCCTCCTTCCTGTAATATTTTGTCTTACGTGTAAACTTTTTCTAGCTCGCCCTCTCAACTGCATTTGTTTGTAGGGACTACCTAATTTTGAATTGGAGCGCAGCGACTTGACCTGTGCTGTGACGAGCTAGGAGCTTTTCTAGTTCTTTCTGTTCCTCATCATCTAACCAGAGTGGTTTGGGGGCT
>JASJDR010000336.1 GCA_030065615.1 Xenococcus sp. MO_188.B8
AGCTTTCCTGGTGCTTGTAGCGCAATGGTCCCACTTCGATTCCATCCCGAACTCGACAGTGAAATGTTGTTGCGGCGAAGATACTTGGGGGGTTGCCCCCTGGAACAATAGCTCAGTGCCAGGTTCATTACTCCCAGAAAGTCCTCTAGTAATAGAGGACTTTCTGCTGTTTAAATAGTAATTATTTTATTCAATCCCAATTTTTTTAACTAATAACTAGTAACTAATATCTAATGTTTGGTTTTATTAATTTATATAAACCTACAGGATTTACTTCTCACGATTGTGTATCAAAAGTTAGAAAACTAATAGATATCAAGAAGGTAGGACATGGAGGAACTTTAGACCCTTTAGCTACAGGGGTTTTACCGATCGCAGTAGGAAAAGCAACTCGATTATTGCAATTCTTACCTGAAACCAAAGTTTATCGGGCTCTGATTCGTTTGGGAATAAGTACTTCAACAGATGATTTAGAGGGAGAAGTAATTAGCTCCACCTCAGCTCGCCATATCAGCAAGGAGAAAATTGTTTCTTTTCTGGATAATTTCAAGGGTCAAATAAAACAAGTTCCTCCTATGTATAGTGCTATAAAACAAGATGGGAGAAAACTTTATGAGCTAGCGAGAAAAGGCAAATCTGTCGATGTTATCCCAAGAATCGTTAATATTTATCAGATTAAAATAATAAATTTTTTTTCAGGAGAATATCCTGAAGTTGATGTGGAAATATCTTGTAGTCCTGGAACTTATATTAGAGCGATCGCTAGAGATTTAGGTGCTATTTTAGGTGTTGGAGGTACTTTAGCTAATTTAATTCGTATGGAAAGTTGCGGAATGAAGCTTGAGGATAGCATTGATTTCGATACTATGAATCAAAAAATACAGCAAAATTCCTTGAGTTTGATTGATCCAGGTTTAATATTATCTCACTTAGAATTTATTAGTTTAAATACCCACGATGCCAAGCGATGGTGTTATGGCCAGACGATTGATTTAATTGATAATGAATCTGAGAATCATAATTTCAATAACTTATTGTGCCAAAAAGTATCAGACAAAAAAGTTTATTTAAGGATGTACCAAGAAAGTAAAATATTTTTAGGGATTGGACTTTTGGAAAATCGGCAAGGAATATTAACTTCTAAGCCAAAAGTCGTATGTTTGACATCCACTAGTGACTAAACCTCTCTAATAGTCAATCGACTAGCTGCTGTAGGCATGAAAACCTTACTGAGCTTTTTAAGTGTCATTGCTGTTGAACTGTTACAGATTACTAAAGTAGTCAGGAACCAGGAGTTATATCAATTTGGAAAATACCTGAGACAAATAAAATCCTGTAAACGTGAGCATCCAACTAAAAGAATTCGTTGGATGCTCATCACTTCTGTAAGGGTTAGAGTCCTTCGTCCTTACACAAAATCTGTCTTACTTAAAAATTTAATTGTCGGATATATTATTGTTTCAGTGCCTCATCCTACAGTGTTTCTGTCAAGTTGCCTAATGTTATTTAACTTAATAAAACAATTCAGCTGCTAATACTACTATTAAGTTACCGAGTAGATTATGAGTATTACCCATGGCAATTATAAACGATACTAATGGAAACAATAATTTAAGCCGAGTTCCAGGTAAATCCCATATTCTAAACCTGAACACTGGTGACGACATTGGAGTAGGTACAGAATTAAATGATACTCTCAATGGCGATGAAGGTATCGATCTTTTAATTGGTGGTGGAAATACCCCTAGCGCTGATGGACAAGATACTTATCAGGAAGTGCTTAACCAGATCCGCCGATGGAACAGTGATTCGAAATTGCTCGAACTCTTGTTGTGATTGATTTTGGTTATTTTGGGATATTGTTTATGAGTAAATTTAGATCAGTTTGGGGAAACTACGATCAATCTTCTCATTGCTCTTGTCCCTTCTTCTTGGATTTTGTTCACTAATGCTCATTACGAATTATTTTTTGTCCAAAGTCCAAGAGTGAAAAACTTTTTAGAAATTTTGGGGCTAAAGACTTGATGAATTATACAGTGTGGCTTAGACAACTCGGTACTTCTGGAGACGATAATTCTGATGGAGTAGCAATAGATAATGACGGGAATCTTTATATTACAGGTTATACATGGGGAAGTTTCGATGGTCAAAATGCTGGCGGTCGTGATGCATGGGTAGCTAAATATGATATCTATGGTAATTTACTCTGGACTGAACAACTCGGTACTTCTCAATCCGATATTTCTTTTGGAGTAGCAACAGATAAAGACGGTAATCTTTACATTACAGGCGAGACATCTGGAAGTTTCGATGGTCAAAATGCTGGCGATAATGATGCCTGGGTAGCTAAATATGATACCCAAGGTAATTTACTCTGGACTGAGCAACTTGGTACTTCTCAATCCGATATTTCTTTTGGAGTAGCAACAGATCATGAGGGCAATCTTTACATTACAGGCGAGACATCTGGAAGTTTTGATGGTCAAAATGCTGGTGATCGTGATGCGTGGGTAGCTAAATATGATACCCAAGGTAATTTACTCTGGACTGAACAACTCGGTACTTCTCAATCCGATATTTCTTTTGGAGTAGCCACAGATAAAGACGGTAATCTTTACATTACAGGTTATACATGGGGAAGTTTCGATGGTCAAAATGCTGGCGATAATGATGCCTGGGTAGCTAAATATGATACCCAAGGTAATTTACTCTGGACTGAGCAACTCGGTACTTCTCAATCCGATATTTCTAGGGGAGTAGCAACAGATCATGAGGGCAATCTTTACATTACAGGTTCTACATCTGGAAGTTTCGATGGTCAAAATGCTGGCGATAATGATGCCTGGGTAGCTAAATATGATACCCAAGGTAATTTACTCTGGACTGAGCAACTTGGTACTTCTCAATCCGATATTTCTAGGGGAGTAGCGATAGATAATAATGGGAATTCTTATATTACAGGTTTTACAAGGGGAAGTTTCGATGGTCAAAATGCTGCTCATAGTGATGCGTGGGTAGCTAAATTAAGTCAATCTTATATTGCCATTAATCGTTTTCAAAACAGCTCATCCCCTGGTAGATATATATTTGCAGGGCCAGAAGAAAGCCAATATATTCGCGAAAATTTTCCTAACTTGATCGAAGAAGGAGAAGCGTTTAAAGTCGCAGTTGAACCAGGAGATGATTTAATTCCCATTCATCGGTTTCAAAATAGTAATGTACCTGGTGCTTATCTTTATGCGACAGAAGAAGAAAGCAAAACTATTCGTGCTAATTTTCCTCATTTTATTGAAGAAGGTCTGGCCTTTTATGTTTATGATAGCGCCACTAACCTAGGAAGTGATTTCTATCGCTTTCAAAATTTAGATGTACCTGGTAACTATATTTATGTTGGTAGCGAAGAAAGACAAGACATTCTCGCTAATTTCCCTAATTGGGTTGAAGAAGGTATCGCTTTTGAACTTGAGCATTAAATCAGATAATTACCAAGTAATTGGACTTAATATAGCAATTTTCATACTGGTGAGTTACATAATCTTCTGTCTTTTTATCTATTTTTTATAGCCTACCGCTGCGTATTATAAAAATAACATATGAATTTCAGCTGAAAAATTGATAATAATTTTTTAATTAATGTCTAAGGAGGTTCTCAGTTAGAAATTAGAGCCTTCTCAGAGAAGTTAGTGATGCTGATAGATATCAAGTAAAAATAATATTTAATTGCCTCAATATAGCGGAGGATCTAAGCAAATGAAAAAAATCTTCATCGGTACTTTATCTACTATATTACTTGCCAGTTTAGCCATTCCTGCATTAGCTGATCAAATAACTTCAGGTTCTAGTAAAACTTCCAATATTATAGAAATAACACCTTTTGATCTCGTAACTGGTGCTTATCAAGGTCGTTTTGAAGATCAAGGTATTCCTTCTAATGCTGACTTATTAGCTAGAATTCGTAGTAATAAAATTGGAGCCGAAGAGTTAGTAACAAGTGCAATTTCTGCTGGAAGATTATCAGAAAATACTCTCTCTGATCAAAGTTATCTTAACTCAGTAGAAGATTTAATTTATAATTTAGATAAAGACTAATTTTATGGAAAAATTTTTTGTTAATTTCATTCCTTAATCCCTAATATTTATCATTCTCAGGTAGTTTATTATGTAGATTTACCCAGTCGTTTTCTCCATCATACTCTTACAGATAGATAGTTAAAAACTGGTTGTCATCCTAGAATATAAATGATTTTGGTGAGTTTTATCTCACCTTTTTTTTGACAATTTTGATAAAAATATCAAGAATCAAGAATTATCTGAACACTAGTTGCCAGCCGATCGCGAAATCTGAGAAAATTACAGGCGAACAATTATTTAAGAGAAAACAGATATGACTGAAACATCTAATTCCACTGTAACCCCCGAACAATTAGCCGAAGTGATCGCTGAATTCGAGCAATATCGCGATCGCTTGTATAATGAGACTATGGAAACTGCTAAAAAAGCCAAACTATCAAAAAAAGTTGCGATGGCTCAATTACAACCTCAACTAGACCAAATTGATGGCAAACTAGAGCAATTACGCCATCAATACGCTACATTGAACATTTAGCATTTATCGTTTAACAGTTATCAGTTATTAGACAATACTTTTCGTTCCTTCTTCCTATATTGTTTATGGATTTAACCGCAGCATTCCCGACTTTTATTGTTACTTTACGAGAAGGATTTGAAGCCGCATTAGTAGTAGGAATTGTGGTAGCTTGTTTGCAAAAAGCACAACAAACTCAACTCTATCGCTGGGTATATTTCGGAGTTATTGGCGGGATTCTTGCTAGTGTAGGGGTAGGAATCATATTGGCCAATACGGTGCAGAGTTTAGCCATCGCAGGAGGAATTTATGCACCAATCATTAAACAAATCTTGGCAGCCAGTTTCGGTTTAATCGCGATCGCAATGTTAAGTTGGATGTTGTTATGGATGAGCAAACAAGCTCGCTCGATGAAGGGCGAAATGCAATCGGCGATTGATAATGCTTTAAGCAAAAATAATGCCGGGACAGGAATCTTTCTCCTAATATTTATCGCCGTATTACGAGAAGGTTTTGAAACTGTCCTGTTTATCCTGGCAAAATTTCAAGAATCATGGTTATTTCCCATTACTGGAGCAGTAGCAGGTTTAATCGCAGCTGGGGTGATGGGATGGTTATTATTTGCGATCGGTATTAATATTAATATCCGTCTTTTCTTCCAGATTATGGGAGTATTTTTACTTTTAATTGTTGGCGGCTTAGTATTAAGTGCTTCCTATCATTTTGATCAATTTGTATCAATGTTATCTGAATTATCTACTAATAGTTTGTGCTTTAGCGGTAGTTCATCTTGTCTACTGGGAATTCAAATCTGGGATGGTTCAGTACTATTACCCGATCAAACTTTTCCTGGTATTATCTTAAAAGCTCTCTTCGGTTATCGACAAACTCTGTATCTTATTCAAGTAATTATCTACTTTAGTTTTTTGTTAGTAGTAGGTTCTGCTTATTGGACTAGTATTACGCAACAGAGAATTAAAAATTGACAACGGCTTACCCTCGTTTGTCCCTAGCGTGTACACACATCTCCAGATCAACTCCACAATACTGAATCTAGCCCCCCTAGCCCCTTTCCTCGCGCGTTCCCGAGCCAGTCCGTTGGGCGGGTTCCCCGACTTGAAGGAACTGGCGTTTGTCCAGAACACGGAGCTGGGTAAACAGATCGGTGCTCTGGATAAACGTCTTACGCCGCCCTAAAGGATACCGCTCCGCATAACGCGGGGTCGAGACCCTTCGGGTAGAGCTACGCAAGCGTCAATCCTGGGGTGAAAAGAATAAATTGACTGTTAAAAGTCCCCCAACCCCTCTTTATCTCCCCACCCCTTCCAACCTTCCCCTATAGGGCAGGGCTGTTTCATTCCAGAGTAAGAAGATGAAAATTAAAGCTTGGAAGATGAGAAACTAGATATTTGCGCTTCTAGTTCAAAAAAATCATGGATAAAAGCTTAATCGACTATCTCAAACAAATACCTGA
>JASJDR010000097.1 GCA_030065615.1 Xenococcus sp. MO_188.B8
GAAAAACGAACGTGGAGCGAATATCAGTCTGCCAGTGGTAGCAGTTTGCAATGAAGCGTTAACCATTCCTAGACAGCTTACGCTTTTCTAGGGAATCTCCGTCCTTTAGCGGTAGCGGAGGGCGGAGAGGATGTCAAATACCTCTCAAGGCAATTCCCTTAGACGAGAATGGCAAGAGAATCAGAAATGCTAATGATTTTGTTTTAGAAGAATGGGCGCAGGAATTTATTACCAATACTCAAAAATCAGCTCGAGTAATCTTTATTCAAGCTGGTGCAGGAAGAGGCAAAAGTGTCTTTTGTCGGATGTTTGCTGATTGGGCAAGACAAAACTTACATCCACTGCTAACGCCGATTTTAATTCGACTAAGAGATATTGAACATTTTGAGCAAAATTTTGAAAAAACCTTAACAGATGCTCTGAGTAATTGTGATTTTGTCAAGAACGATTCTGGATGGCTCACAGATCGCAACACTCAATATTTATTCTTGCTCGATGGTTTTGATGAACTGCGGATGGAAGGAAGAGTCACTGGTGGTATTGAACGATTTATTCGGCAAGTAGGACAGTTTCAAAAACAATTCCAAGGTTCAGAAACAGGACATCGAGTAATTTTGACTGGTCGTCCTCTAGCACTACAAGGAATAAATTATCTTCCAGATAACTTGGAAAGAGTAGAGCTGTTGCCAATGAATAATGTTTTACGCGATCAGTGGTTAGAAAAGTGGCAAAAAGTAGTCATTCCAGATGATCCAGTTACAGCAAGAGAAGAAACTAATAAATTTAAAGGTTTTCTCGAAGCAGATAAATGTCCAAAAGAAATTGAAGATAAGTTAGCAAGAGAGCCGTTGTTGTTATATCTGCTAGCCAAACTACACCAAGAAAAAGAAATTACCCAAAATGATTTTGAACAGGCTGGGAACAGTATTCAAGCCAAAATTCTGATTTACCAAAAGTCCTTGGACTGGGTATTAAAAGAACAAAGGAGCGAATTACTGAACTACCAAATTGTAGGATTGAACATTGATAGTTTAGAACGCATTCTAACTGAAGCTGGTCTATGCGTGGTGCAATCGGGGGGAGAATACGCCAAAGTGAAGATGATTGAAACACGGCTAGCAAGGGATGGCTCAGATGCAGCAGACATCATCAAAGAATTAAGAGACAAAAAAGGAGAACAAGCATTAAAAACTGCATTAGGGGCATTCTACATCCGACCAGCAGCAGGAGAAATGGGAGGAGGAGTTGAGTTTTATCACAAAAGCTTTGGTGAGTTTTTGTGTGCGAAAAGAATTCAAGAAAGTTTGTCCACCTGGACAACACTCGTAAAAATCGGCAGACAACAGCAATGGTTTATTTCCAAAGATGAATTAGCGAAACAAATCTACGATTTACTGGGCTATGGCGGTTTAACCCCTGAAATTGTCGAATATTTAAGGGGTTTATTGCTCAAAAGTGATGAATTTGGTTCAGTGGCAGTGAAATTATTTCAACGTTTATCTGATTTTTATTGGCGTTGGTGCGATGGAAAATTTATTGATGCACCGCCAAATAATAACTATCCTCAAAAGACAATGCTGGAATTAGAGGAGCAATTACCAGAAAGGGAAACTTATTTAGGACAAAGACAGGTAGATGTCTATGCAGGTCTAAATATTATGATTCTGCTCTTGGAATTACATCGCTATGGTCAATCCCAAGATGACTTAAAAGACAAATTAACTTTTTATCCCTCTGGTAAACCAAAAGCTGACGGTGAACTAGAAGACCCAACACTGTTACTTCGTTTGATTGGTTATAGCAATTGTATTGGTTTGGAGGGTTTTAGCGATACTGTTGGAAGTTTTCTCTCAAGTGCCAACCTCAAAGGTGCCTACCTCAAAGGTGCCTACCTCGAAGGTGCCTACCTCGAAGGTGCCTACCTCAAAGGTGCCTACCTCGAAGGTGCCTACCTCGAAGGTGCCAACCTCAAAGATGCCAACCTCGAAGGTGCCTACCTCGAAGGTGCCAACCTCAAAGATGCCAACCTCAAAGATGCCAACCTCGAAGGTGCCTACCTCGAACGTGCCAACCTCAAAGGTGCCAACCTCATTCGTGCCAAACTCAAAGGTGCCAAACTCGAAGATGCCTACCTCGAAGGTGCCTACCTCGAAGGTGCCTACCTCGAACGTGCCAACCTCGGAGGTGCCAACCTCATTCGTGCCAACCTCAAAGGTGCCAACCTCAAAGGTGCCAACCTCATTCGTGCCAACCTCATTCGTGCCAACCTCGAACGTGCCAACCTCGAACGTGCCTACCTCGAACGTGCCAACCTCGTTCGTGCCAACCTCGAAGGTGCCAAACTCGAAGATGCCAACCTCGGAGTTGCCAACCTCGGAGTTGCCAACCTCGTTCGTGCCAACCTCGAAGGTGCCAACCTCGTTCGTGCCAACCTCGTTCGTGCCAACCTCAAAGATGTCCGTTGGAACGAAAAAACTAATTGGTCTGGGGTGCAAGGATTGGAAACTGCAATTAATGTACCTGAGGCTTTACAACAAGCGATCGCGAACAATATTTACTGATTTTGAAGATTCTCCAGGCGGCCCGCGAAGCGGATCTCTTTGAGATCGCTCTAGAGTTTTAACCCCTGTCTAAATAATCGTCAATTGCCCAAGCTCTCTCACAGATTCATCCTTCTCAATCTCAACCTCAACAATCTTCTCCCCAAGGCGATCGCGTTTATCAATTAAAAGAGCGATCGCCCTGCCGAGAGATAAGTTTCAGGAGTTCTAATTCCGATAACTTCTGTTAGCGGAAACTAGACACGGGCTGAAAGTCTTGCTGTATAAGGGTTATAAGGGTAACTAATGGTTCAGGGGAAAATTATGGGAATTTGAACTGATAAAAATGTCTCATCATTGAGCATTGCCACCCCAGGTTATGATATTTTTACCCCTTGCCTTCTTCAAACAGCATTAACAATCTTCTTCGAGATCGCCTTGGCAGCAATCATCACCACCGATAATAGGTTCAAGCTTGTGCTATCAATGCCTCAATCTCTTGCACTAAGACAGGTAGATTTGGACGTGTAAAACTGATATTGGGTGCGGGAATCCGATTACGCTTCATTTCAGGTGGAATATGCTTATGATGTGGGAAAGTTGTTGCGAGCGATGGCTCTTGCGGATGCGGGAAATCATCATACCAATAGAGTTTTTCATCACCTCGATAGACCTCATATCCATAGGAAGTGATCAACTCGGCATCAAAATCAATTTCTTCTCTCATGCGGAGTCTCAAATTTCCCTTAAACCATACTTCACCCTCTGCTGTACCTGTGTACGGACTATTAGACCAAACCACTACTGTAGACCGTTCAACAGTTGGGTGATGTTGAAGTTGCGACAGAAAGTGAGTGTATTCTGACAAAGCTTTTAGAGGGTTTTCGCTCATACTCTAATAGGTTGGCTGAAAACGCAGCATCTCAGCTAGCTCACGTTGATTTATTTGCTCTGTATATGATTGTTTTCGACGGAGCCAGGTTTCATAAATTCCCTTCCATCGGCTAAAGTCAGTGCGGGTTTCGTCATACTCGTCAAAACGGGCAAGGCTACCAGCAAACAGAGCCTTGTAGAAGTCTTCGCTAAGAACACCATATTTTTCTTCGTAAAGAGTCAGACGGCGTTCCAGCAGTTTCATTTCAATAACGAGTTCGTGAATTTCCATTGTTTGTATCTAGACCAGTTCTAAATCGATTCGCTATTCAATAAGTTAAACACATTTGTCAATTCTCGACTTCAAGGAGCGATCGCTCTTTAATCTCTAAGCTCTTTCGGCAATTTGGTAAACCAATGGTTGACAGAGTCAAGTTAGTGAGATGGGAAGGGGTTGAACAATTCTACTGCGGAAAAATCTTGTTCTCAGCAGTAAATAGCTCTGGAAAAGAAGATTTCCTAAGAGGAATACCTTATGGCATAAAAAGAGCCTGCATCGTGGTGATTATTTTTGAACATCGCCAAGCTCTTTCTTCAGTAGCTCAACAATAACAGCACTCAAAGTAGTTCCTCGCGATCGCGCTTCTACAACCCAATGCTGGCGGAGATTTCGGGGAACTTTGATAGTTAAACTAACGGTGTCTGTATTTACAGCTTTACGTAATTCTGTATCTACATCTTTATGTAAATCTGTATCTACATCTTTATGTAAATCTGTATCTACATCTTTATGTAATTCTGTATTTACAGGTTCTTCCTTAATCTCGTTGATGATGTTCTTGTATTTACTCATTGATAATCTCCTCTATTTCTAATCCCAAGTTTTTGTAATCCTGCCAATACATCTTCGTCTTATCTTTGAGATCGCGAATTGTTATTCCTGAAAGTGCAGCTTTCGTAAATCCCGATGTTCTACGGATCATCGTATTAAAGATGGGAATACCACTTTCTCTTAAATCCTGTTGAACAGTTACTCCTTCTTTACTGGGATAGGGAGGAACAATCGTCAATAGCACTCGGTATTTAGCACCCTGAGGTATGTCTTTTGTCGTGAGAATTGCAGGACGGAGGCTGACGACATCGGGAGTGGTAGGTAACACTAATAAGTCACCATTCGACGCTAACTCCTTCAAGTCATTGCTTTCAGGGCGGGCAGGAGTGTCAACTATAATGTAATCATTTCCCGCAATAGCTTTAATAGAGCTTTTCTCGTCTTTGACATCAAAAGGTAATTTTCCCAATTTAGCCCAAGCCACAGCCGTTCTATTCTGATCGCTATCAATTAGCAGTGTTTTACCGCGATCGCTAAAGTATGTTGCCAAATGAATAGCTGTCGTTGATTTACCGCAGCCTCCTTTGTATCCCGTCACAGTAATTAATTTCATTACAGCTTTACAGCTTTACAGCTTTACTTAATTACGGCTCTACATAATTACATACGAATAAGAAATTGCCTACCTGGGGAGTATGTCAAAACAAAACTGTGGTTTTGGTGTGTCCTCCAATCACCCTAATATATTTACCTTTTTTTATAGGTGAAAATTCTTTATGTTCTAGTTTTTTCGTTTGAAAAATTCTAGTAACTTTGTGATTGTATTTTTACTGGTTTTATTTGACTCTAGGTTTTGAGATTTTATTAATATTTTATAGTTATTTTTAATGGTTATTACTTTAGGATGCTCTTCTCCTAGGGTTTTTTTACCTATTTCTATTCCTTGTAAAAATAGTTTTTCTGCTTCCTCGTATCTTCTCTGCTTACTGTAGAGTATTGCTATTTCATTTAACATTTTTGTTACATCTGGATGTTCTTCTCCTAAGGTTTTTTTACCTATTTCTATTCCTTGTAAAAATAGTTTTTCTGCTTCCTCGTATCTTTTCTGCTTACTGTAGAGTATTGCTAGGGTAATGAGCATATTTGCTATATCTGGATGTTCTTCCCCTAAGGTTTTTTTACCTATTTCTATTCCTTGTAAAAATAGGGGTTCTGCTTTCTTATATCTTCTCTGCTTACTGTAGAGTATTGCTAGTTTATTGAGCCTGGTTGCTATATCTGGATGTTCTTCCCCTAAGGTTTTTTTACCTATTTCTATTCCTTGTAAAAATAGGGGTTCTGCTTTCTTATATCTTCTCTGCTTACTGTAGAGTATTGCTAAACTAATGATCACATTTGCTATAGTTGGATGTTCTTCCCCTAAGGTTTTTTTACCTATTTCTATTCCTTGTAAAAATAGGGGTTCTGCTTCCTTGTATCTTCCCTGACTACTGTAGAGATTTGCTAGGTTATTGAGCCTGTTTGCTATATTTGGATGTTCTTCTCCTAAGGTTTTTTTGCTTATTTCTAGTGCTTTTAAAAATAGGGGTTCTGCTTCCTCGTATCTTTCCTGTTCACCGTAGAGATTTGCTAGGTTATTTGTATAGTTTGCTATATCTGGATGCTCTTCCCCTAATATTTTTTTTCCTATTTCTATTGCTTGTAAGTATATTGGTTCTGCTTCCTCGTATTTTTTCTGGTTACTGTAGAGGTTTGCTAGTTTATTGAACGCATTTACTATATCTGGATGTTCTTCTCCTAATGTTTTTTTACCTATTTCTATTCCTTGTAAAAATAGGGGTTCTGCTTCCTTGTATCTTCCCTGACTACTGTAGAGATTTGCTAGGTTAATAAGACTGTTTGCTGTATTTGGATGTTCTTCTCCTAGGGTCTTTTTACAGATCGATAGACAATTTTTGTACCAGGGTAGTCCCTGTGAATATGCTCCCTGACCTCTATAGAATCTACCTAATCCTGTAAATAACCAGAATAAATCTTCATCATCTACGAATTCTAGATGAAGATTAGCGGTTTCAATTAGGTGAGGAATGTAAGGAGTAAGTCTTGTTATATCTGACAAGGTAGTTGTATAAGGAATTTCTTTTGCTATTTCTACTATGGAATTGCAAAGATTGGATTTTTGATGATCTTTTATAACAAGATTTTTCTGTTTGTACCTAAAAAATTCTTGGATGAGTTGGTGTAGTTTATAATTATTTTCAGTTTGCAAGAGATGTAAACTTTCTAGTTCAATTCTGGCAGCTTCTAGTTGTTCTTTGTCTTTTTCAGTGCTGCTATTTTCTACTAGTTGCCAGGGAATAGGAGTGAGAGCAAAAAGACTTAGTAAACAGCCTAATTTTTGAGCAGATTCACTTAAGTTATCCCAACTTAACTCAAATGCTGCTTTAACTCCAAGACTAATATCTTTTGTCCAGCTAGGGTTATTTTGGGGAACATCCATTGAAGGATGGGCTAGTCCTTTATCTTCTAAACGTCTTAGTTCTTCTTTTAAGGATATGTTGTGTTTTTTAATATATATTCCTACTAATTGAATAGCTAGTGGTAGGTAGCCTAATCTTTGACAGAGTTGTTTTGCTATTGTAAGTTCTGCTGTTACTTTTTGAGAGTTAACTAGTTGGGCTAGTAGTTCTAATGCCTCTGTTTCTGGTAGTACTTCAATGTCAAGGGGATTAGGAAGACCCAAGTTTAATCTAGTGGTAATAAGAACTTTAAACTGGGATGCTTGAGGTGGTAGGTAGGGTTTAATTTTACTGTAGTTTTTAATATCATCTAATACTATTAATGTTTTTCCTTTTCGCCAATTAGTCCAGCACCAGTCTACTTTCTGAGACAAGTCTAGATTTTCTGGAGGAGTCAAATTTAACTTTGTTTGGGCAAAACTTACTATTTGGGAATCGATATTTTCTTCCTTAGCACTTAACCAACAGATACCACCTGGGTAAGTGTCTTGTTGTAAATTTGTTAGAGAATAGATAATAGCTAGCTCGGTTTTACCAATACCACCCATACCCTCAATATGGGCAATATCTTTTTCTTGTAATTGTTGGTAAAGAGTTACTAATTCCTGTTTTCTGTTAACGAATTTATCAGTATTACTTGCAGGAATATTTTGAGGAAAAGTTGTTGGTTTGCGAATATTATTTACTTGGATGTAATTATTTTGAGTATAGTTACCTTGAATATTTTCATTGTAGTTACCTGTTTTAATTTCAATATCGCGTTTACTATCCTCGGTACTCATAGCTTTAGGTCTTTTGATTAAATCTTCTGAAACCTTGATGGATTTTTATTTAGGAGACTTTAGTAAAATTATATATTTGACTATGTATTTTAAATATATTTCTCTTAAATCCTGTTGAACAGTTACTCCTTCTTTACTTGGATAGGGAGGAACAATCGTCTCTGATCGCTATCAATTAGCAGTGTTTTGCCGCGATCGCTAAAGTATGTTGCCAAATGAATAGCTGTCGTTGATTTACCGCAGCCTCCTTTGTATCCCGTCACAGTAATTAATTTCATTACAGCTTTACAGCTTTACTTAATTACAGCTTTACATAATTACATACGAATAAGGAATTGCCCATAGCAGTTGCAGCAACACCGATTTTCCTAAAGATGAGTGATACTACCTCAATATGAGTTGGCAACAAATCATCGAACATTATCAAAGAGTTACAGGAGTCGTCATTGAATCCCAGCCAGGATACTTTTTGCTCCGTAAAAATTCAAAATAAACTAGCGATCTCTCCCAAATTATCGCAAACAATCTACTTTGATTGCTCCCATCTACTACAATCAACTTTTTGCTCTGGTTCTTGAGCCAGCTGTTCTTTAAATGTTTTACTATAAATTGCTTGCTGCCAGTTACAAGCTGATTTAACTGTCTTCGGGTTGAGATTTTTAGCTTCACCTAGATCAGCTCCACTCAGATTAGCTACTCTTAGATTAGCTCCACTTAGATCAGCTACTATCAGATCAGCTCCACTCAGATCAGCTTCACTTAGATCAGCTTCACTCAGATTAGCTCTACTCAGCTCAGCTCCTCTCAGATCAGCTTCACTCAGCTCAGCTCCACTCAGATTAGCTCTACTCAGCTCAGCTTCACTCAGATTAGCTCTACTCAGCTCAGCTCCTCTCAGATCAGCTTCACTCAGCTCAGCTCCACTCAGATTAGCTCTACTCAGCTCAGCTCCACTCAGATTAGCTCGACTCAGTTTAGCTCCTCTCAGATTAGTTCCAATGAGATTAGTTCCACTGAGATTAGCTTCAATCAGCTCAGCTCCTCTCAGATTGGCGGATACAAGATCGCTTTGCCTTAAATCAATAATAGATTGATTTGTTTTAATCAACTGGGCAGTATTAAGAAACTGGATCAACTCCCCCTTGCGATCGCTATCTAAAGCCCTCAACAAGGTAAGGGTTCTCGCTCTGGCAATAGTTCTCTGGATATCTGATTGATCGCTCGAAGTTAGTAGACCTTTCTCGACTAACCTAGTAATTTCATTTAAATACTCAATTAATAAAGCTTGCTGATTGCGGTCTTGTTCCGCTCGATCTCTCTGTTCAAAGATCTCATTCTGCTTCTTAGTTATTTCATTCTGTTGCGAAACAGTTATTAAAGTAAAGACCCCAGCAATCATAGCGATTAGACCAGGTACAATCAGCAACCCCAACCAATCCCATAATGTTTTTCCGCCTAGAATCGGTTTTAATAACCAAGATTGCTTTTGATCTCGCGCTAATAAGTAACTTTTAGGTAGATATAATTTCCCCTTGAGATCTTGGCTATATCCATTATGTTTAAATTCTTCTGGCGATCTCCCTGGCTCGTCCACTATTTTCTCTCACACTTTCTAGAAGCAATATTTATCCCCTACTAGTTTTTTTACCTTGTCATTAACACCATTGCTCATCAGGTAGAAACTAACTCTTTAGATTTAGTTTGACTCTCCTCTAACTCTGCCCAACGTAAAGCAATAGCATTGAGAATCTCTTGAAGATCAGTATAAGAGGCTTCAGATATAAGTACAGACCAATGTATCTCTTTTTTCTCTCTTTTAGTGACATAGTGAAAGTTCAAAGTTTCAGTCCAAAAAGCTTCTTGAAAAGATTTCGGCATAGAACTGATTACTTGAAAAAATTTACCTACAGAAATATCTGTTTTCCCATTCAAAAAACGGCTAATTTGACTTGAATTTATGCCACTCCATTTGGCTATTTGTGCTCCAGTAAAGCCAAAACCCTCTCTCGCATTTATTTCGTTAAAAATTGTTACTTCTTTAATCATATTAGTAGGGCTTTTTCTTGATCATATATTATTGTTAATATGCAACGTTTTTTCTTACAGATTAACACCCTAACCTCTACTATCGACTAAGGAGATTTTACCATGATGCGATCGCTATAACTACAGAGTAATCAAACCTAATCTATCACTTGCTTAGATAGGTTTCTACCTATCCACAGAAAAAGTTACAAAAAGGCCCCGTATCTGGAGCAAAAAATTAACAAAACAAAAAGCAGTTGGACTGACCAAAGTAACAACTGCTAGGAAATGTTTTTATTCAATTTTTAGTACGGATACAGCCGTACTTTGATTGTGTTTTTGATTATGCACAACGGGTGTCAGCCCGCGTTTTGATTGTTTTTTCGATCAGCAACGGATGCCACTCCGCGCTTAATCTTTCAAATTGTTTCAAACCATAACGGGCACAACCCCGTTTTGATTATCTGCGGGTATTAACCCGTAATTTGATTATTCCTAGGTATTAACCCAGGTCTTTGTTCATTTTTGAAACGGGCTCTACCCCGTACTTTGATTATGCCACAGACAAGAATTCAAGAAAAATTTTATCCGTTAACTTCTAGAATTATAAACCTTCTCAGACAAGGAAATTTGACCGCTGCTGAGTGGCGTATCTGGAGCTATCTTGTTGAGCTAGATCCTTGGGGCGATCGCTACGAAAACTTTGATTATCTAAGCGTTATGTCAATCTGTAATTGCTCCAAAGCTACCCTTTATCGGACGATCGCGAAATTTCAGTCATTAAAAATATTTGACTTCCAAGCTAGAGGACTTTGTCTCAAAAATTTAATCGGTACTTCTCAACTCCGTAAACCTGAAACTGAACCTGATCCGCCTAAAAACGATTCTCACCCCTCAACTAAACCTAAACCTAAACCAAAAACTAAAGAACCCCCTATATTGCGCCAAGACCGCCCTGAACCTCCATCTCCTCCTGAAACTAACGATCATCCCGACCCACCCACTAACGATTATCCAGAAATTAGCGATCCTTGGGACGATTATCCAGAAGTTAGCGATTGCGAAGAAGTAAAAAGCGATCTCGAAGAGATCCGCTCCGCGGCGCGCGAAACTCAACCCGAAAATAGCGCTCGCCCTGAGCCAGTCTCAGAAATGAGAACCGATTCTCAAAAATGCGAAAGCAGTCTCAAAAATGAGAATCTAGTCTCAAAAATGAGAATCCAGTCTCAAATTTGCGAAAATGAAGGGCTGAAACCCTTATCATCTATACAATTCGCTTCGCCTCAGACTAATAAGATTAAATTAGATCCTCCAGTCCAACCAGACCGGGGGGGGGAGCAAATTAACTTTAAAGGAGAAGAAGTTAACCAAAGCGAACAAGTTGCGCCTAAGAAGGAAAATCTTACACAAAACGAGCAAGTTGAATCTAAAGAGTCAAAGGCTCAAAACGAGCCAATAAAAGCTAATGAAACTACGCTAAGCACTAGAGAAAAGACAGATCTTCCGCGCGCTGTAACACACAATAAAACTGAAATCATACGAGAGTCTAAAGAAACCCCACGTAAAAAGGTAGATAAAAGCGATGCGTCCGCGCTTGCGCTTGCGGAGCTCTACCCGAAGGGTCTGCTCTACCCGAAGGGTCTCCGCAAGGGAACGCCGACCGAGCATCTGGTAGCGCATCAAGACAGCGAGATACCGCAGGACTTAATAAATTGGCTAGAAGAACTAAATATTCCCCTCGATGAGAAAGTCTTAAAGGCGATCGCATCTCATCATATTTCCCAAGCTTACGGAGCGTGCCGACATGTAGAAGAAACTTGGGAAACGATCAATAATCCGCGCGGTGTCTTCCTCTTCCAGCTTCCCAAACAGAAGATAGAGCAACTGGGGGCGAGGTTACCTGAAATCGGTAAACAGATGCGCGAGGAATACGCAGCCATAGAAGAAGAGATGGCAACTGATGAGTACAAACAAACATCTCAAGCAGCTATGGCACAGATCAGAGAGATTTTAGCCAAGAAGGACCAGAAAAAATGAGAATCCTAATATATATCCATGCCCATACAAAACAAGCCCACAACACGCCAAAAACTTCCTGCTTCTGCTGAATCTGTAATTAGAGGAGGGCTCTCACTTGAGCCTGACAGAAAGGGAATAATAATCGCGTCGTTTACAGAATGAAAAATATCAATATCAAAATTATCGACTGCGAGGGCGACCAAGTTGAAATCGATCTCAACAACGTGTTAGACCGTCCTCAATTCTCAATCTGTCCCAAATGTGACGCTCAAATTATTCAATTATCTGAAGGTTGTAGTGCTTGTGGGTGGAGTGAAAATCAATTCATAAATGATGAATCCTCCGTCGAGTCCTCTATCTCAATTCCCTGTACTGTCAAACAGCCCAATCAACCTGAGATTCAGGGAGTGATTAAACAGGATTTGGGCTCGCGCTTTCTGGTTTATATTCCCGATTCAGATACTACTGTCACTGTTTCTAAGCTGTTTGTCTATCCCGATTTCTCGAAGCTCGACAAAAACCCTAGGAAAAATATACCCGCCAGTAAAAATTGTTCTAGTAAAATAATTCACCCCAGTAAAACTCGTCGCCAACCAGGAGAAGGAAGCGGAACGATTTTTTATCGCACAGTTACAAGAAATGGCAGAGACTATCAAGAGGCTTACTATAAATGGCGTGAGAATGGCAAACAGAAAACTCAATACATTCCTAATAAGCTGCTAGATAAGGTTGCAGAAGCCGAATCTAGAAAACTGCCAGTAAAAGACATTTTGGTTTTACTGGCGGGTAAGGGTAAATGTTCTAGGAAAAAGTTCGACACTGAGGATAAATGTTCTAGGAAAACTATACCCGCCAGTAAAGATGAATGTTCTAGGAAAATTATACCCGCCAGTAAAAAGTCAGAAAATAAATGTTCTAGGAAAAAGTTCGACACTGAGGATGAATGTTCTAGGAAAATCATACCCGCCAGTAAAAAACGTCGCGGTAAAGGAAAAGGTGGCGGTTGGATTGAATGTAAACCGATAAAACTTAAAGGTAAGGAGTACAAACAATATTGGTATCATTACGAAACTTGGAGAGAAGGCTCACGCCTGGTGCAATCTTCTAAATACATACCAAAAAAGATGGAATCGAAGATTATCAGAATGAATAATGAGAAAGCCCCAGTAGAGAAAATTCTGAAAGTTTTGGAGAGCAAGTCGAAGAGGAAAAGATGATGAATAGAAGCTAAACTAAGTCGAATTGGTTACAACCTGGCTTAGTTTAATTACTATTTCTTCTTCACTGTTTTAATTAAATTGGCCAAAGAATCAACCTGTGTTTTTTGGTAGCGATTCATCGTTAAAAGAAAAATGCTCAATGCTAATATTACAGCCACAGCAACCCCGCCTTGAGTCAAAATTTCTTTAGTATTATCCAACTGAGTTGGAGTTGCTGAATCAACAGTAGCAAAAGTAGTTAATGGGATAGAAGTGATTTGAGAAAGGTTTTTCATGGTAATTCTTATTGTTAAGTAATAAATTAATCACTTGTGTTTTCGTTAGGTAGAAATAAATTTTCAATCTTCACTTGGATGTAGTAACTTTTTAGAAAATCTAAAACGTTCCTCAGCATAACTAAGCGAATTTTCCATTCAGGGACATTGTCAGCTTGCAGTGCTTCATACAAAGTTTCCATCTCAGCTACAAAATATTCAGGTAATAAATACATACCTGTCATGCTCCAAGTCACGCCTTGGTTACGCTGTTTCATTAGTAATAGAAGAAAAGTTGTCAATCCTACAGCAGATAAGGTTGCCAGAAGTGAAAATTGTATTAACTTCAATTGCTTTTGTTCGATGGTTAAAAATTCTTGATTTTCTGTTAAACCAAAAATTTCTGACATTTCTAATGCTTGTTCTAATTCCTTGAGTAGTAATCTTGATACAGGCTCAATATCTTTTTCTGGTATTATTCTTTTTTCTAGTAATAATGAATAAAATTTGATTTTTACTATTTTTCTGGGAAAATCACGCTCAAAATAACGCTCAAAATAACGCTCAAAATAAACATTAAAATTACGCTCTAAATTACGCTTAAAATTAGGCGCAAAATAACGCTCTAAATCAACAACTAAATAACGCTCTAAATCAACAACTAAATTACGCTCTAAATTAAGCACTAAATCACGCTCAAAATTAAGCTCAAAATAAAGCTCAAAATAAAGCTCAAAATAACGCTCTAAATAACGCTCTAAATCAACAACTAAATAACGCTCAAAATAACGCTCTAAATCAACAACTAAATAACGCTCAAAATTAAGCACTAAATTACGCTCTAAAGGTTTCATCTCATCATTGATGAGTTCAATATGTCGTGGTATTGGATCTTGCTTAAAAGTCTGCCAGCCTTCTATTACTCCAAGAGATAAGACTCCTAAACTCCCAAGTGCTCCAAGCACGAAAGCTAAGTTATTTCGTAAGTGCTTTTTGACTTTTTGCTGATTGTCTTTTTTCATTCCTCAAGCTCCATCTAGATTTTTATCAGCCGAAAGCTGGTATTTGAGCTGGTCTTTGCGCTAAGAATCGACGATATTCTTGAACCTCTGATAGGCTACTTGCCCCTAATCCAGTCACTTTGTAATACTTCCTTCTGGCACCACTAGTTGCTTCATCGCCCCAGCAAGATTCTACAAAGCCTTTTTTCTCTAAGCGGTTCAATGCTGGATAAATACTGCCATAGGTCAGAGGAAGACCTGGACGATGGGGATTGATATATTCCAAGATCTCCAATCCGTATAATTCTCGTCCCAGCAAAACGGTAAGAATATCCTCATCTATGCTGGAGAGCTTGATTGGTTTCTTTTCCTTTTGTGGTTTTGCCATACTCGATTACTTAATTGATTATAGATTTCATGGTATCATAAAAACATAGAATATAATAAAAAAAAATAAGTATTAACTTTTTTCTGATAATTAGGCAGTAATGGTTGAAGAGGGGGTAATGACTTTTTGCGATCGCGTTTTTGAACTAGAGCGATACATTGGATTAGTGATCGCATAATGAAAAAGAGTAAATATATTCCTATCAGACTAGACTCCTCATCTTGCTTTTACCGGAGTCCAAATCTCTGTCCCTTCCCCGACTTGACCTGCTGCGCGCCAGGTGCCGTGGATCGATCCATCGGGCGTGAGGAACCATGTTCCATCACCGTGAAAAGCACCTTGGTACATAATGTACAATTCTCCCTTCTCAGTCACCTCACCAATTCCTTCAAATTTTTGTCGTGATGTGTAAATTCTCCACACTATCTCAAAGCTTCTACCAACTTCATCCTCGTACAAGATAAAACAGGTGCCATTGTATGCTCCGCCACCAGGATTTTCGCCGATTACAGTATATTCCCCTACCACCATCGCGGGGCTACTGATGGGCACAGTCTGTGGTGTGCTTGGAGAGGAGTCTGATGGACAGTCTCGATTCTCTTTTTTTCCATCCAGCATGGTGGTCTCGCAGAGGATGGCGGTTTTTAACTGGTCGTTGTTAGCCCAAGCCTTAGTGAGGTCAGCATTACGCAGGTCGGCACCCTCCAGATCAGCATTACGCAGGTCGGCACCCCCCAGATCAGCATCCCGCAGATCAGCATTACGCAGGTCGGCATCCCACAGGGCTGCTCCGCGCAGGTCAGTATTAACTAGGTCAAAACCCCGCAGGTCGGCACCCAACAGGTAGGCACCCCGTAGGGCTGCTCCGCGCAGGAAGGCGTTAACCAGCAAGGCATTATTCAGGTCGGTACTGACCAGGGAGGCGTTAACCAGGAAGGCACCCCGCAGGTCAGCACCCCGCAGATCAGCATTTCGCAGGTCGGCATCCCGCAGATCAGCATTCCGCAAGTCGGTACACCGCAGATCAGCACCCCGCAGATCAGCATCCCGCAGGTCGGCACCTCCTAGAGCTGCGGAACGCAGGATGGCGTTGGTCAGGGAAATACCTCGTAGGTCGGCATCTTCCAGGGAGACAATTGGCTTTTCATGTTCGCTTATGCCTGCGCGAAGGTCTCGGCATACCGATCTCTGCTCCAACGGGAACTCGGAACCACCAGCAATTAACTTTGATTCATATAGGAACTCTAACAGTAACCCTTTGCGTCGGCTATCGAGATACGGGAGTGCGGTGAGCGTTTTGTATTGTGCGATACTCTGCACCTCCGGCTTCGTATTTGACTTACCTAACTCCTCTTTAAGGAGCAGTTCAGTCATTTTATCAAAGTATGATTGCAGGACCTTGTCCCGGCCACGATCTTCTTCTTTGGCATTCTGACGCTCTGTTTCAGCACTTTCGATGACATTCTGACGCTCTGTTTCAGCACGATTGAGAAGAAATCCGCCCACAGCTAATACTATCGGGACGATAAGCAAAGCCAAAACATCCCACAGCGTTTTTCCTTTAAATCCCAACCAGTTTTGATCAATTAACTCCTCACAGTGAATACATTTCTTAGCCGCTGCGTTGATGGTTTCACCACAAATTGGACACATTTTTGTGTCTGTTGGTTGGAGGTTGCTTGCGGTCTGCTCTTCACTCACTTCTCTCCTCCTATACTCGATGATGGATTATGGTAACGATTTCTAAATTTTACTATCGTATCCCCATAGCGATCGCTCTAAGTCTACTGGCGATCGCATCTTCAGATATCTTAGGCATAGCGATCGCTTGTTTTGATGTGAGTTAGGGCGATCGCATTATGAAAAGCTGTTAACTATGTTAAGAAAGGTATGGTCTTTGTAATTATTTGTACGGCATTAAATACCATTAATAAAAGAAGTGGTTAGCTGTCATGATTAAACCTCAAATTACCATTAGACTTTCGCCATCGCTTTTAAGTGAGCTAAATCAGTATGTTGAATCAACTGGTAGTTCCAAAACAGAAGTTGTTGTGAGTGCGATCGCGCAATATCTCGGTTGTGCAGATCAAGCTTCAATAAATCAGAGAATGGCTGATTTGGAGAAGAAGGTCTTAAAGCTGGAACTTCAGATGAGTGGTTACACTGTTAATATCTGAGCAATTTGAGTCTGATGAAGTTTAAGGAGCTATAAGGGGTATGGCAACGATTCGTGAAATAAAGAGTCATATCCCCCTCAAATCCTTGCCCTGATTGAGTTTTAGCTCTTGAGATTCCCCCTCGTTCTCATTCCTTACAGGAGCTATAAGCGTTAATTATATTAAAGTAGTTTGAATTGCCGATAACTACGGAAACAGGTAGTTGGGATCACGAAACAATAAGGGTTGTAGCGATTGATAAGTAAAGGCTCAATTATTATTGAGAAAACGCACGATAGCTGAGAATCAACCCCTGTTTATTGCGAAAATTCTATAAATAACAATTATAGATTTATCGTGCCAACAAGAGCAGAAACAGCCTATCCCCGACTCAAAAACTATGTCACATCGCGAGAGTTAAATGAAATTTACACCCCCACTCAACAAGAAATAAATCTAGCAAATCAATACACCAAAAAAGGTGTCACTAAATTAGGATTTCTCGTCAAACTCAAAACCTTTCAAAGGTTAGGTTATTTTGTCTCTTCTGATACTGTACCGAAAACTATCGTTAAGCATATTATCAAATGTGCTCAACTCTCGCTTTCACCTGATTCTTTGACCAGTTATGAAACATCTAAAACGAGAAAACGACATATTACTCTGATTAGAGAATATTTAGGTATTAAATCTTATGGAGCCTCAGCTAGAAAAATAGTAGTTACTTCAATGTCTCAAGCTGCCAGAACCAAGAATGACTTGGCAGACATAATTAATGTTGCCATTGAAGAATTAGTTCATCATCGTTATGAATTACCGGTATTTAACACCCTGCTCAGGGCAGCTAAACGAGTTAGAGGAACTGTAGACAGGGCTTTCTATCGGCAAGTTGTTCAAGATCTTAATAATGAATCTCGTCAAAATTTAGATTCATTATTTATTCCGCCCGAATCGAATTCTAAAACACCTTGGCTCGAACTCAAACAAGACCCAGGCAAACCCATACTCAAGAACCTCAAAGCCTTAGTTTGGCGATTAAAGTGGTTAGACGAACTAAATACTTATCAAACTGTATTAAAGCCGATTCCCAACGTTAAACTCAAGCATTTTGCCACAGAAGCGATGAGTTTGGATGCCGGTAGAATGAAAGAGTTAGAACCCAACAAACGTTACAGTTTGGCTGCTGCTTTGATCGCTACTCAATCAGCACGCACCTTAGATGATTTGGCATCCATGTTTATCAGACGAATGCAGAAAATCCATGTCAAAGCTAAGGAGGCGCTCTCCAAGTATCGGGAAGAATATCAGGCTAGAACCGATAGATTAATTTCCACCTTCAGAGATGTAATTGTGGCTTATTCCGCTGAAGGAGAAGTAGCTCAAAGGTTTAGTGAAATAGAAAAAGCTCTGGGGGAAAATCCCGACCAACTGCTGACAGAATGCGAAGCTCATCTTGCTTACACTGACAATAATTACTACCCTTTTCTCTGGCGTTTTTACCGTTCCCACCGAGCGATACTGTTTCAGATTCTCAAGCAGGTTAAATTACACTCGACAACCCAGGATAAATCCATTGAGGCAAGCATTCAATTTTTGCTCGCTCATCAGGGAAGTCGCAAGGTAGAAATAGATGCTGTCAAAATAGAAGATAATCAAACAGTTCAACTGCTAGATTTAGACTGGATTCCGAGCAAATGGTGGCAGTTAATTACCAATCAAAAAGCCAAGAAATCCGCTCCAAACTCTATCAATCGCAGATATTTTGAGATGTGTGTTTTTTCTCAGGTGATGTGGGAATTAAAGTCGGGAGATTTGTATGTCGAAGATAGCGATGCTTTCGCTGATTATAGAACTCAACAGATTTCCTGGGCGGAATATGAAGCCAATATCGATGAATTTGGTAAGTTAGTTGATTTACCAGTAGAACCCAAGGCATTTGTCGCTCACGTCAAGAACTGGCTATTGGACATAACTCAAAAAACCGACCAGTCTTTCCCCAATAACCAATCCGTTCGTTTAGAACAAGGCAGACCAGTTCTCAAACGACCACTCAAGAAAGTTGACTCTAAGAAATTAGCTAAAATTGAATCCTTAATTGAAGAACAGATTAAACCAGTAAATCTGTTAGATATCCTCACTGATACAGAATTATGGCTCAACTGGACTCAATATTTTCGTCTGTTGTCAGGACATGACTCCAAAATAGAGGATTCAGTAAGTCGCTATCTAGCTGCTACTTTTTGTTATGGATGTAATCTGGGGTCAAGCCAGACAGCTAATTCTTTGAGTAACTTTGACCGCAAACAAATAGCTTATGTCAATCAGCGTCATATTGGGTTGCCATCTTTGGAAAAAGCAATTTACAAAATAATTAATGCCTATAACAAGTTCTCTCTACCTAAGTTTTGGGGTTCGGGTAAACGAGCCTCCGCCGATGGAACTAAATGGGATATTTACGAGCAGAATCTTCTGGCTGAATATCATATCCGCTATGGTGGTTACGGAGGAATTGGTTACTATCACGTTAGTGATACCTATATTGCTTTGTTTTCCCACTTTATTCCCTGTGGGGTTTGGGAAGCAGTTTATATTCTAGATGGACTACTAAAAAATACCTCGGATATTCAGCCCGATACGATTCATGCCGATACTCAGGGGCAGAGTACACCTGTATTTGCCTTGGCTTATTTATTGGGAATTAAATTGATGCCACGCATTCGTAATTGGCAGGATTTAACTTTATATCGTCCCGATAAACAGGTTCGTTATGACCATATTGATGAGCTATTCACTGATGTCATTGACTGGAAACTGATTGAAACCCATCTGACTGATATGATGCGGGTAGTTTTATCAATCAAAGCTGGCAAATTTACTGCTTCAACCATTTTACGAAAATTAGGAACATACAGTCGTAAAAATAGACTTTATCAAGCATTCAGCGAATTAGGTAGAGCTATCAGAACTGGCTTTCTAATGGAATATCTCAGCCGCCAAGAGTTACGACAAACTATTCAGTCCGCTTTGAATAAAACTGAAGCATTTAATGGCTTTACTAAATGGGTTGGTTTTGGCAATGCGGGGATTATTCAGAACAATAATCGAGAAGAGCAGCGTAAAATAATCAAATACAATCATTTGGTTTCTAATTGTCTGATTTTCTACAATGTTTTTGAGATTAGCAGGATTTTACAGGAATATATTCAAGCAGGAAATACTATTGAAGCAGAAATTATCAGCGCATTAAGTCCTTATCTCACAAAGCATATTAATCGTTTTGGTAGCTATAGTCTTGATCTGAATCGAAATCCTCCAGCTTTAAATTTTGGCTTTTCGCTTTTGTCTTAGTTGATGAAACTCAATCAGGATAAGGGTTTGATGGGGATATGACCCTTTATTTCACGAATCGTTGCCATCCCCCATCATGGCTTTAACTTCTGACAATCGAAGGTATTCTCGTTCTCTGGTTGATGATTTTTTCGGTGGTGGAGGAGAAAGAGAAAATAACTTTGCCGAAAACAGAAGTTGGACAGTGAAAAATAGCATGGGTCAATCCCTCTGAGGGGCGTTTATATTTTTAGGATACTTTGCCTAAAAGGAGACGAACTAGGCCAAGTAATGATTTGTATTTCTTATCAATTAGCTGCCAAAATAGGGCAAAAAATATGGTTTTAGCGATAGGCTGCGTCTGGTGACACGAACCCTAGATTTCGGCCTATTTCCAAGACGAACGATCTTATCTCAAAATTAACGGTGATGAATACAAATTATTACCCGTTGGCGGCAAGCGTTATCAAACCTATATTAAACTAAAAAAAGAACTAGAAAAACACGGTTCGTCTCCAATGTTTCTCAGGGTATATCCCAAGGCTAACTTTGACTATAAAACTCAACAAACCAGAATTGCTTTCTCCTTAGTCAATTTCAGTCGCGACTGTGAAAAAATCAATGAGCAGCCCCCAGGATTTATGCTGCGGGGAATCTGGCAATATATCCCTCAAAGTAAAACTCCCGTAATTACAATCTATCGCAATCACGAGCAAAAAAAATATTTCAAAACCCTAGGTAAACCGCAACAATTAGCCTTCGCCCAACTCCGTCATATTCCCGTAGTTTGGGATGCCCCAGTAGAACCATTCAAATTTAATCCCGAAGCGGAAAAAGATGCACGGGGCGTACAAGCACCTGGGGACACCCCAGGTGACAGCCCCTCACAAATGCCGCGCTATTTCGTAGAAGTTAGAGCTATCTTTAAAGATGGTTTATTTATCGTAGAAGAAATGCTGAGCGAGCCGACACGGAAGATTCCTAAATTTATTAAAATCTCAAAATCATCTAATTGACCATTTTTTGAATTCAAAATTCAAACTCGCGCGTTCCCTAGATGAGTAAAACTCATCGGGGTCGCTCGTCAAAATTCAAAGTTCAAAAATTTGGGCTTTGACCGAGAGCGAGACCTTCGGTAGTCGCTGTCGCGATCGCATTTAATGAAGAGTCATTATATTCCCAACATGCAAACAACACCTATTTATCGCCATTTTCAGAAAGTGCTTCATCCTCTGCAACAAGAAATTCAAATCCATTATCGAACTTGTGGAGACCATGAGAAACAGCCAATTATATTGCTACATCCTTCGCCTTTATCATCTCGCTTTATGGAACCTATTCTGCAACTTTTTGGTCAAACACATCATGCGATAGCCTGGGATACTCCTGGTTATGGAGATTCTGAAGCACTTGCCAGTGCGGGAAAAACTCTTGAAGAATATGTCGATTGTTTGACCTACTTTATGGATGCTCTTGAGCAGGAAAAGGCCGTTATTTATGGCAGTGCTACGGGTGCCCAAATTGCCATTGGGTTGGCCAAAAAGTATCCACAACGTGTGAATAAACTGCTATTGGAAAACGTCGCCTGGTTTAATGACGAAGAATTAGAAGAGATGTTAAAACATTATTTTCCTGACTTGTCTCCCCAAACCGATGGGAGCCATTTGAGCAGAACATGGAAAATCGTTACCCATTTATTTCAGTTCTTTCCCTGGTATGACACCTCGTCAAGCGCCAGATTAGATATACCTACACCGACCATAGAAGTATTACAGGCTATCTTCCTTGACTATCTAAAAGCAGGCAAAGGCTATGCTAATGCTTATATTGCGGCTATGCAAAATGACAAGCCGGAACCGCTCAAGCAAGTCAAGGTTCCAACTCACATTCTGGTTTGGAAGGGCAGTATGATTTACCGCTATTGCGAACGACTAATGCATGTGGAATTCCCCAAGAATATTCACTTTTATGAGGTTGATGCGGGCATGGATAATCGTCTCAGCCGGTTAAGTAATATATTACTCAGTTAATTCATTTCAAGAGCAAAAATAAATATTTAAACTCATGATCGATCATTAGTGAATTAACAAAAATATGAATCGTAAATTGTCTGGTATTGCTTAATATTTCACGATTAATTCAACTCTTGCTGCTGAGTTATTGCTAAGTGATAGTTGATGAATTTCGCGATCGCATTTCTAATAAATCAATCACAATAACGTAGCAAGTGAAAATTTTTCCGCCTATTCTGGTCACAGACCCGAATTCTGGATCGAAGTCACAGATTTTTTTTTATAAGGGTTTCACAATATGTAGTACGAAAAAATTTTTTTTAAATCATGACACACCAGAATTCTGCCCCAAATAACTTAATTCGACCTGATGAGCTACAAAACCAATTATCAATAGGAAAGGACACTTACTATGATGACTTAAAGCATTTGGGAATCAAGGCACAGAAGGATAGCGATGGCAAAGCTTACCTAACTTTTGAGCAAGCTGAACAAGTTAGGGCTTTGCGTTCATATGTTAGTAAATACGGTACACGTAAAGGTTTTGTTTACGAAAAGATTGAGAATGAAAGTTCTATTGTTCAAGTAGAAAATAATAGTCTTGAAGCCACAGAGAAAAGCGTTGAAACTGAGATTACCCCAACTACAGAAGAAGATATCTATATAAGCGAAACTCACCCCACAGACGATATAAATCTTGATGAGTTAGTCCGATCTGCTAAGGAAATAAAAGCTCGTAATTTATCTATGCGTAACTTACTAGCTGTCGAACTCGCCAAAAATATGAGTTACGAAGATTTAGACCCAGACCTTCAAGAGAAAGTTAGAATTGCCCAGGATGCGGCCAATCCAAAAAAGCACCAACCAAAACTAATAGCACTCGACTTACTCAAACAATTGAGGAGTCAGAAAGCATCTTAGCTCCCATCAAACAGAACAAGAAGTTTCTCAAGGTTTGTGAAGCGGTTCGAGCTGGTAATTCAGTACTAGTTCTTGGTGAAGCGGGAACTGGTAAAGGGATGTTTGCTAAAGCTTTGTTTAGTGAGATGTTGGATGAGTATAATTGTGCGATCGCGACTTATAAGGGTAGTCTCAAGAAATTCTTTCAGGCGATCGCGTTTAATCTCGACTGCCCAACTGAAGATCAGGAAACAGGCAAGAAATTAACTGTTGATGCGCTCAAGGATGAGATCTTAGAAAACTCTGGTGAAGATACCCTCTTAATTCTTCCTGAAGCTAAACGGCTCACAACCTCTATCAGATATTGGTTAGAAGACATGATGAGTGCTGGTGTAATCGTGGTTTGTTTGGCTGTTGTCAATCCTAAGAAAGAGATATTTCTAGAGATGCTGGAGATTGAGTTAGATCTACCGAGCGATCGCGCTATTAGGGCAATAATGGAAGCTGAAGCCGAGCGTCAGGGGCTAAATCTGACTAAATCTCAACTTGCAGAACTCCAACCATTAGCTGGTAGGAATCCTTTGTTGGCGAGGAAAGTAATCAGGAATGAAAAGTTGGGGATTAAGCAGAGTAGTCAGCATACCCAGTATATTAATATAATGCCGATATTCTTTGCGTTGATTATGTTCTTTGCGGTGCTTAGGTTCGTTGGTATGGGGACAAGAAATAAATCGCTTTATATCTTTGGTGGGGTGAGTTTAGCTGTCTTGATGGGTGCGAAGCAGTTAGGCTCGATTAAGGGTGCGCAGAAGAGGTTAGGGCAATAGTTGGCCCTCTTACCCGACAATGTACAATAAACCACGCTAAGAAAAATAAATTGAGCGTACGAGTTAAACCTCCCCAGAATTAGACCCCTCAAAGCATTGAAATCTCGTTCAAAATTCCTGTACCAATTAACCTATAGTCTAACTGGTACAGCGATCGCGTATCAAAAAAAGGGTTTCTGAAATGCTTACAGAGCAAGAGTTTCAGCCAAGCGCGTGGTTTTCTGTACAAATGCTACCGATAGGTCATCTCTTTGGCTAAGTAGTCTTTAATATTACAATAAAAGTATAAACATTGCAGGAGCTCGATAGAAATGAAAGAGCAAGATCTCACTACAGAAATTCAAGAAAGGACAAATACAAAAATTACAGAACGAGTAAAAATCTTATTTGCCTTTATTTTAACAGCATCATTGCTATTTCTTCCTGGATGTAGTTTTAACAAAACAAAAGAAGAAAGTATTTTTGAGACTACGTTAGAACAAAGTCTGCACAATCACATATTAGATTCAACTTCACAACAAAAATACGGTTTAATACCGGAAGATTTTACTTATAAAATTGTCAGGAAAAATATTGTTCCTAATATTAAAAGAAGTCTTACAGTGAGAATAAATAAAAAGATTTCAAAAGAAGCATTAAGAACTATTGCCATGAAGCTAAAGCTCCTTGATAAAAGGCAATACAAGCGTACTTTTATCGCATATTATCTTCCAGATATGGAAATTGGGACTACTGCTTGGGCAACGACTCACTTTGAACCCGATTTGCGAATAATTATTTATAGAGCAACTATAGAACAAGAAAAGTTTCTTAAACAAATATCAGAAGATATATCAGGAAAAATAATCGGTATTTGGTTTGATGAATCTCCAGGAGGAGGGCTGAGGATCACGATATACAGCAAAGATGGCAAATTGTTTATGAGAAATACGTTTCATGATGGCAGTTACTACGAAAAGGAGCTGGTTAAAAGAGAATCACCATTAGGTCAAGGATTTGAAAAGATTGACGAATCTACAGACAAATATACAGCCGACGATCATTTTGTGATTGATTCTAATGGCAATCTGCAAATTCGTGACAAAAGGGGATTAATCGCAACAGCGAAGAAGATTAAATCAAATTTATCCTTGAGATCACGGGTTTAAAACCCCGCCCTTTAGGGCGTTCTAATTGTTTTGATTTTCGATATATTGCTTAATTTTAGCAATCGGTGCACCACCACAACTAACAGCAAAATAAGATGGACTC
>JASJDR010000337.1 GCA_030065615.1 Xenococcus sp. MO_188.B8
CTGACTTTCAGTTTGGAGAAATCTAAAATGTCTTCAATTAAGTTTAAGAGATAGACGCCACTTTCCCGCATTACCCTTAATCCCTTGACGAGATTGGGCTTTAAGTCAGACTTTTCCTGAAGTATTGTTCCATAGGTAATAATAGTGTTCAGAGGAGAACGGAGCTCATGACTTATTTGGGCGAGAAATTTATCTTTGGTTTGATTAGCATTCTCTGCCGCTTCTTTAGCCGTGTCGAGTTCGGCAGTCCGTTCTCTAACTCTCTGTTCTAATTCCGTAAATGAGCTTTCCAAACGGTTGGCCATCTTATTAAACGATGTCGCCAGAATTCCTAGCTCATCTTGACGCTCTATTTCTACTTTTCTATCTAATTGACCACTAGTGATCGCCTTGGCTGCTGTAGTCAGTTGACTAATCGGTCGAATCAGATGATTAGCTAAGAGCCAAGTCAAAGTACTGATTGTGATCACAGCCACCAAGGCAATTAGATATGTTAAATTCTTAAGCTCTTGTTCATTTCTAAGAAACTCGGATTCTTCTTGAATTAGAGCAACCTTCCAGCCATTTTCCAGGGATATACCATAGGAAACCCAATCGACATCTTGCTTGTTTTTAAAAGCAAAGAAACCATTGCGACCTTCTAAAATATTGGTGATAGGTGGATATTGACTTAAGTTGTTCAATTTATCGCCAGAAAGCATGGCTGAGTTAGGATGAGCTAATACTTTACCAGTTTGATCCACTAATAGTGCATAACCAGTTTTACCAAATTGAAGTTGACCGATTTGCTCTGCCAGAGCTGAAAGCTCCGTACATAACATAGCTACACCTGCAATTTCCGATGATTCTTGTCGAATGGGGGTTCCCATACAGACGGCTGGTTTTTTAATCGTACGGCTGATGAGAGTTTGATAAGTGATATCTTTACCTGCTTTAGCTTGTAAAAACCAGCGACGGTCTCCATAATATGCAGGTTTGTTGCCATCACTACGAGCCACATTCCAACCATCTAGGTTAGTAGTACTGACTAAAGAGAGATTTTGATTATTTTCAGCTAAATTCTTGAGTACTGACTTTTGTCGTTCTGCATCCATACTCACTATATCTGGTTGCTGACTCAGTTGTTCCAGAGTCGAAACCTTAGTTTGATTCCACCAGGATACTGTGTTAGCCAAAATTTTGGCTTTAAAAGCCATATTTTCTTGAGCATCTTGGCGAAGTTTTAGGTCAGCATGGTAGCTGGCAAAAAATAGAGCAACCAGCATAGGAGGAACAGTTCCTAGTAAAACTGTTACAGGCATCCTAAATCGTAAACTATTTGTAAATGACACTTTCTCGATTATTTTTGAATAGATAACTTAGTCTTAATATATATAACGTATTGCAATCAAGATTATGTATAGTTTATAACAATCAAGATTACATTTTCTAGCTTTCTTAAGTTGTTAAAAAATTGTTTTCAATTCATTTTGTCTAAAATAATTCTTATTTAAAACCATTTTTATCTAAATTTATTGATACCAAATTATCAACCAGCATAAAAATTGTAATCACAAAGGCTTCAAAAATTATACTTTTCATGAGAAAAGGTTATGGATGAAAAAGGTTAGAAGAAAAATATTCCTAATGTATTCAAATATTCTTCAGTAACCATTTCTTTTTTTTATCTGTCTTCGATGGCTTTGACTACTAACAACAAATAATTAAATTAGCATTTATGGCAGTTTATATATTAACTTAAGTTGCTAATTAAAAGTATATTATTGTCTCAGAAAAATTTCCACCGAAAAATTACTGATGCTCAATGAGTCTTAATTATTATTTTGCGTAGAAATGCTGATACTAATAGATACAAAATTACTTGTCTTATAGCTTTATTCTGTAGAAAAACCAAGGTAAGTAACTGTAAGATTGTCATCTTCGAATGAGTGATGGCAAGGTAATTATACTAAATCCTGTTGAGGTATGATAGTTAAAAGTTGGGTAAGGCAGGGCAAACGCATCTTAAAATTTGAAGAATTATTGGTCGGGCTTGTAGGGTGATCAGTATTTCCAGTCAATCAGTTAACCCATTGAAACTAAGACCAAAATTCAGTATTGCCGAGCATTCTGAAACTGTAGAAGACCCCAAAATAGAGCGTAGCAGGGCACATTTGCTCATTGATATTCTTACTATAGCTATTTTAGCTGTTATCTGTGGAGCAGATGGCTGGGTAGGGATTGAAACCTATGGCAAGGCTAAATACAAGTGGTTGAAAATGTTTCTCGCTTTGCCCAATGGAATACTGAGCCATGATACCTTTGCTCGTGTATTTACCAGTTTGAATCCAGAGCAATTAGACAAGAGCTTTCTGAGTTGGGTGAGGGAAGTTAGTAGAGTGGGTGAGGGAGAAGTGGGTGAACGAAAAAAGTGTGGGAGTTAAAAAATAAAAACGTTTTGAGTAATGACTAATGAGTAATGAGTAATAAGTAATGGGTAAAGACCTATGACTTAAACAACGAGAAAACTAATTTTTGCCACCGTAAATTTCGCTCACCCGGCAGAAGTGATTGCTAATTGAGATAATCTAATATTGTCTTTACTTGTTCTTGAGGATTTTCTAAGATTTTTTCATCCTCAACAATTAAGGGAGATAATTTATAACTGATAATCAGGTTTTGAAGATAACTTGTTTGTTGCTTAATAAAATAATCTTTGGTATTTTTTACTTCTGTCAATAAATCATTATCTATTTTAATTTTTTGTAAATTTTTGAGATAAACTTGTGGTAGTGGTTTGCTAACTTTAGTTTGAGTAGAATTTTGATAAATATGCCAAATTTGAGTCTTTTTTGTTAATACAATTGATATAGCTTGAGCCAAGGTATCTTTTCTCACTAAATAGATAAATTTATCATAAATAATTTTAGTGCTATCTAGTAGATTTTCTCTAGCTAAAATATAGTTAAGATACTTCATATTGTGAGGACGACTGACAACCACTATATCGTAAAAATTTGGCCGCGATCGCCAAAAATCTTCTAATTTTTCTAATCCCCAATCTTTAGTAATTTCTATAGTTCTGGGAACATCTTGATAAGCATCTTGCCAAGTTTCTTGATCACCTGAATCTGCAGGAAAAAAGTGATTAAACATTCCAGATTATTCAGGGTCTGGATTATTTTTAAACTACGAGTATATCCTGAGCTTAGATAGAGATAAGGAATGCGATCATTAATAAATAAAATCCTGGTCTTTTATCTTTTTCTGACACTAGCATTTAAAATATTACTCAGATCATAAGTATATTGAGATTGCAACCATGAGTGATGTTGCTCAATAAAAATTTCTTGGTTTTTTTGTTGTAATTTAATTACTTGTTCGTTATTATTTAGACTAGTGAATCCGTAATGTAAAATCGCTACTAGCGGATCATAAATTATTTTATTTCCTGATTTATGCAGCTTAACACAATAGTCTATATCTTCATAATAAGATGGTTGATAAATTTCATCAAAGCATCCTAATTCTGTGAATAATTTTCGAGAAGTTAATAGAAAATTACTAGAACAATAGTCTACTTCTCTTTGAAACATATATGGGGGTAATTCTGGATTGTCTCCTCTGCCATAAGCAATGTAAGAACCATCTTGCCAAATAATACTTCCTGCTTCTTGTAATGTGCCATTAGGAAGAATAATTTTTCCTCCTACTGCACCAATATCTGATTGTTCACTGATAGTTTTAACTGCCTGACTAATACTATCTCCCAGAATTTGAGACTCCTGATTAAGGAAGAGTAAATATTCTCCTTTAGCTAAGGCACTTGCTTGATTAGCTGCTAGTAAAAAATGACGATTGTCATCATTAAAAATAAATTCAACTCCTTGAACTTTAGCGAGAAGTTCTTTGGTGTTATCACTTGAGCCATTATCAACAATAATAATCTCCAGAGATTTAAAACTATTATGTAAAATAGAATAAAGACAGCTTAAAGTTACTTCAGCTCGATTGTGTAAAACTAAAACAATACTTACTAAAGGCTTACTGACAGGTTTAAATTCGATAATTCCATCAGAGAAGAGAAAGTTATTTAAAGTAATTCGGTTTAAATTATCTAAGATTTTTTTTATTGTTTCTTGAGTTTTGTTACGAGATAATTTATTTTCTGAATTAACTAAGCTGGGAATAATTACTGGTTCAATCCTATCAGGGTGCAGAATCTTTTCTAACTGAATTCTGGCAGCTTCAAAGTTTGGTTTGATTTGCAATGCCATCTGATAAGCAACCGTTGCTTCATCTAATTTATTATGAAATACTAAAGCATGCCCTAAACCCAAGTATAAATCAGCATTTTGTGGCTGGATTTCAATTGCTTGACGATAAAGAGAAATATTATCAGGATCTTTAGCAATTTTATTTCTATAATCTGCCGCAAGAGATTTAAGATCTAAATTAGCTCGCTGATAAAAGGAATTAGCTAATTTTTTATGAATTTGGGGTAAATTTGAATTAAGATCTAAAGCTTTTTGATAGGCGAAAATTGCTTCTTCCCAATATTCTAGATGAATTAAAGCTTCTCCTAAATTGTAATGACCCCAATCAAAGTCAGGATTGATAGCCAAAGATTTTTGATAAAGCTCAGTGGCTTCTGACCAATTTTCTAGCTGAAGTAAAATGTCTCCCCAATTATAATAAGTACTAGCACTATTAGAATTAATTTCAATGGCTTTTTGATAACAAGCGATCGCCAATTCTAATTCACCCTGTTCTTTATAATTTTCTGCTGCTTCAAGATAATCTTGAAATACTTTAATTTGAGAAAGAGATAAATCGTTCATCGATAATTAGTAATTATTAATTGTTTGATAGTTACTGATAAATGTTAAATATTAGCTGCTTGAGGAAGTTGAGGATAAATTTAAGTAATATTAGGACAAGTTTCCCTAATACCAGTAGCAATCATAACTTTATTGCCACAGATAACTTTGTTCGCGAGTATCTGCTTTTCGCTCTACTACCCAACCTATAATATCCAGAAAATTTTTTTTCCACACCCTACTTCTGATTCGTCAAGGAAAAATCCTCACAACTTAGATTCTTTAGTTTCGTCCAAGACAGATAGTAGTAACTTCTGTTGATAGTTATAAATTAAAACTAAAATTTTCTGGTTCTCTAGTAAAATCGATGTTATAACAAGGGTCATGGCAAATCAACTTATTTCAAGTTGTTTCCATATAAGTAACTTCTTGCTTAATGCGTTGTTTTTGTTCGAGAGTATCTTCTTTTTTTTCGAGACTGGAATTTGTAGTAAAGTAGCTCATATTAAACAACAAAATATAGCTATTTTTTTATGTTACTTTTTATTTGAACAGAATTGCTCGGAGAATAGCCTAGCTATAATTTTTCCTATAAAGTAAACTGCGTCTGTGAAGGGAAAACTGGAGTTTTGAGACCAACAAGTCAGGAGCTATAAGTCAGGAGTCAGCAGTTTCCGGTTCAAAATATTAACATTTTTGAAAACTCCGGGTTTCAAAGTAGACACAGTTTAAGATATTTGTTAAATGTTTTCGGTTTTTGGGGATAATCGTAATTATATTAAGATTAAAGCCAATATTCATTCCTGCTACTGCTATGAACAGAAATATCATTACGAACGGGACATTAATATGGGAGACTTAATTCGTATCATCATTGCTATTTTGTTGCCACCATTAGGAGTCTTTTTGCAGGTGGGTCTAGGCAAAGACTTTTGGATTAACATTCTCTTAACTTTACTCGGTTACGTACCTGGGTTAGTTCATGCTATCTGGATCATTGCTAAGAAATAAATGATGATAGCCGAGAGAGTAAGTATTTATATTTAATTTGATTTAATTTGATGCTTTTTGACCGAGAGGGGTGCCGAGGTTTCCTCGGCTTACCCAATCGAGGTGTTGAATTGATAATTGATAATTTTGAATTGGAGCGAAGCGACTTGACCGAGAAAACTGAGAGCGCAAGCCCCTGGCTTCAGACATGGGGATAAGCCCAGAACACGAAGCTGGGTAAACTCGAAGGAGGGAATTCTATTCCCAACCTATTTGATGATACATGGTATGAT
>JASJDR010000338.1 GCA_030065615.1 Xenococcus sp. MO_188.B8
ATTATCAGTAAACCAAGTTTGTCCAGGATGTTTAATGGCGGATCGTGGCGGCTCACCCCGTTGGCATCATGGAAAGTTAGGTTGTGGTCGTTTGCTAAATAATAACCAGAACCAAGATGGTCAAGCTAAAGTTTATCAGTGTCAAATGGGATTTCAGGTTACGGAAGTAAAATAGTTTTATTGCTATACTTTAATTATGGGTTGGTGACAGGAAAGCCAGGAGATGAGGGGAAAAATTGGCACTCTCACCATGGTTAAGCGATCAAGTTATTTTCGATATTTTCGATATTATGTTGGTTGGAGAAAGAAAAACTAGTAATTTCTTTGGCCAATTACTGAATAATCAAACAATTATCGCTAACTATGGGAAATAATGACTATTGTTAGGAATTCTGCAGTAAAAAAAGTCAAAAAAAGCCATAATTTATGGTTTGAACAAATTATGGCATTGATAGCTGCCCTGAACTTACTTTTGGTTATCTTTGACTTAACTTATGTTCCTTTTCGCGATTTTTGGTTAAATGGTCAAGTTAGAATTGGTCATATTAGATCTGCATATCTAGAAACAGAAGGTATTTCCCTAGATCTAATTCCTGCTGCTATTTCTAGGGTAATTACAAAATATGACGATATTAAAGGAATTACTCCCCATCGGACAACGGAAGCTTATATAGACAAGATAACAGAGTTGGAACAGCAACTCCTTAACAATAGTATTGACTCTCCTGAAATTGAACATATCTTAAGTGAATTGCGTGATCGCAGTAAGAAAATGATTGATAATAATCCTTTTGCTGAAGCGGGAAAATCGGGGACGTTAGAAAGAATTAAAAATATTATGCGAGAACACCTCCCCAATGCTGATAACTCTGCTAAGCAAGCTTTTAGAGAATTTTGGAATGCTGATTATTTACGCGATCGCAGTACAGAAGAACTAGCATTTATCAATCGTGAAATTGTCCCACTCCTCCAGACTAACTATTTTCGTCATTGGGGAGAAAATAATAGTTATATCAATAATTTTGGCTTAATTGACTTTCCCTTTGGGTTAATCTTTGCCTTAGAATTTATCTGTCGCACTTGGTACATCAGTCGTACTTATACTGGAGTCAGTTGGCGAGATGCAATGTTATGGCGTTGGTACGATATTTTTCTATTTCTACCTTTTTGGCGCTGGTTACGAGTCATTCCTACTGTAATTCGTTTAAATGCAGCAAAACTGATTAATTTGGCAAGTATTCAAAAACAAATCAGTCAAGGAATTGTCGCTGGAATTGCTGAAGATATTACAGAAGTCGTGGTAATTCGAGTTATTGGGCAAATGCAAACTTCTATTCGTCAAGGGGAAATTACTAAGTTTCTGACGACGAGTGAAGATCATTCTTACATTGATCTCAACGACATAAATGAAACTGCCGAGTTAGTCAAAATCTTTGCTAATACGTTAGTAGATCGGGTATTACCTGAGATTCAACCAGAAGCCGAAGCCTTATTACAATATAGTATCGAAAAAGCAATTCAACAATCTTCAGCCTATCCGGGAATCAGCTTAATTCCTGGAGGAAAAAATGCTGTTTCTAATATTACTCAGCAATTAGTAACCCAAACCTATCAAACTTTTTCTACCACATTACAAGCTGCTTTAGAAGAGGATAAGAAATTTGAGAAGTTAGTAGAAAGTCTTATTGAAAGTATTCGTCAATCTTTTCTTTCTGAAATCCAAGAGAAACAAAGCTTAAAAAATATTGAAAATTTACTGATTGATTTATTAGAAGAAATCAAGGTTAATTATGTAGCGCGTTTATCAGAAGAAGATGTGGAACAAATTTTAGAAGAAACCAGAAATATACGGAAAATTTCTCATACATAAGTAGCTGAATAAAATTAAATAGGGTTTACTGAAAAAGTATCAGTCTAATTTGATAGGGAGTCAAATCTGAAACTCAAATCAACAATAAAATCAATAAGAGCATCAAATTAATACTCTTTTAATCTTCTTTGAGGGTTCTGAACATCCAAAACAAGCCCCCAGAAAAACGCGCCATTTCTGACACAGCCAAAAAAGAGTATAAAAAGCTGCTGGAGCAGCTGCTCCAGGTTGATGACCAAGAAAGTCATCGCGATGCTACTTTCAGCAGTATCAGAGAGTTTCGCCATGATGCGACCGAGCTGAACCGTCTCTTGGCTTGACCATTTTTTGAATTCAAAATTCAAACTCGCGCGTTCCTTAGCCCAGAACACGAAGCTGGGCTTGTCCCCAGAACACGGAGCTGGGTAAACAGATCGGTGCTCTGGATAAACGGATTTAAAATCCGCAGGGGGAGAAGGGGGCTTTGATTAATTAATTAGTTAGTATCTCTAGTTAATTGTATTTGTATTGAAGCCCCCTTCCCGCGCTCGTCAAAATTCAAAGTTCAACACCTCGATTGGTTAAGCGGGGCGACCCTGCTGCGGTTTCCGCAGCCAAGGAACGCGCTCCGAGAGGGAACCTTATCCGAAGGGGTATCCTTATGCGAAGCGGTACCCTTTAGGGTTAGGGCGGCACCCCTCTCGGTCAAAATTTTGAGTTCTAACTCAATTTAATAATTGTTTAATTGAGGATACAAGCCTCGCTCTTCAGAGCGAAAAAAATCAAAAATACATCTCTTCTCTTGGTGCGCGTTCCTTGGCGGATGGAACATCCGCAGGTTCGCACCGCTATTTCAAGCCTCTTGCGTGACTCAAGAGGTAATAATTTTGAATTTATAATTGATAATTTTGAATTGTCGCGAAGCGACTTGACTAGGGAATGCTGACGAAGAGAAGAATGAGCAAAAACAATTATCAACTATCAACTATTAAAAAATTGCCTTATCTAAAATTGCATCAGTTAAATTAGCGCCAGTTAAATCAGCGTTCATAAGCTTTGCCCCTGATAAGTTAGCTCCTGTTAAGTTAGCATTTGTCAAGTTAGTTTCAATTAATTTAGCACCGGATAAATTTGTGTTTTGTAAATTTGAACCCATGAGATTTGCAGCAATTAGATTAATATTTGCCAGATTCTTATTTGCCAAGTTAGCAGCTTGTAAATTGACATTAGGGAAATTTCTTCTTCCTAGAGCATATCCTCGTAAAATATTAGCACAATCGCTAACACTAATAGCTCTGGTATTACTATTCGAAAAAACAAACTGAAACTTATCTCCATTAGTAATTACTTGTTCTAACTCTTGGTAAAAATTATACTTACCAATCCCACTCAAATTTACCCAAGCTTGAGTACGAGTTAAACCAATAAATACTTGATTACGCAGAGCAAGATTATTGGCATCTTTAGCTAAATTATCTAGACCAATGATGTATACCACAGCAGCTTCTTGTCCTTTAGCTCGATAACTACTAGTGATCGTAATTGCCCCTGGATACCAAAATTTATTAGTTTGACTATTATTACTATTATTATTTTTAGTATGGAGTAAATTAGCAGATTTACTACCAGGAATAAAAATATCAATACCTTGCCTCATTAAAAAATTAGCAGTTTGTCGTGCTAACAACTGACCGTTTTTAGATAAGGCTATAGGAATAATTAAAATATCATTTGCTAGTAAATGATCTTCTAAAAAATTATATTTTATATTGGCAGATAAAGCAGCTAACTCTTGTTGTCTAGAATTGTAAAATTGGCAATTTATTACCTCTTTTTGCCAAAGCTTTTCGATAGAATTAGCATCATTATGAGCCTTATATTCCAAAGTAACTTTATTGCCGGATTCTAACTTGCCTGTAACTTTATACCCAATTGCTTGCCATTCTTCCTCATAATTGAAACTAGTTAAAATTTTTTCAGAATGCAAATAACCCATCGCGATCGCGTTAGCAATATTGATAATCCGATCTGGACTTCGATAACAGCGAGTAAGGTTAATAGTTTTAGGAATTTTATCAGCATAATATCCTGTTACTAAATGAGCTAATTCTTCTCCAAATAATTCTCCCGCAGTTGGTATTTTAAGACTAGATAAATTTTGCAGTTCATCATAGGCCCAGATTAATCTTTTTTGTTGAGGATGTACTGGATTAACAGAATGTAAAGATTGATAAGCTAACCAATAGAAAGGTTGTTTATCTTGATATTGCCATTGCTCAACCAATAAATCTTGAGCTTCATCAATTAAAATAGCATCAAATACTTGAGGAATAGCTGTAGTTTCTAATAACTGTAAACAGACTTCTCCTAATGCTTCATTGGGTTTTCTACTGACAGTTTCTGAGACAGGAATTGCTCGCTTTCTAGTCAAATTACAAATAGTACTATAAAATCCTGGCTGACTTTTACTACCCCAAGCATGGAGAATTTTTAAATTAGATTGTTCAGCATTATATTGCTGTTCCTCATTGGTAAAATAACGAATCCAACGATCAACTTGTTCTGTAATTGTTCCATAAAGACTCCTAGAAAAAAATACCAAAGCAATTTGCCATTGAGGATATTTCAGATGCATCAAAGCAGCTTTTTGACATAATATGACTGTCTTTCCTGAACCCGCTACACCTCTAATTCTTTGCATTCCGGGAGGAATTTGTTTGGCCATTATTTCCTGTTGTAAATCTAGTTGATTTAAACGAGATCGCGCCTGTTGTAAAATGCTACTACGACTCTGTTTATGGCTGCTAATCTTATTAATATCTGGCGTATAAACAGAAGTTCCAGCAAGAGTCGCTAATAATAATTCCCATTGAGTTGTCGTTAGTTGACGACCCAATCTTAAAGAGTTACTTTCTTGAATTACCGCATCAAGAGCTGCGGGTTGCTCCAAATGATTTTTAAATAAAATTGGCGGATTACTAGGAAGTTTATCAAATCCCTTAGCTTGCCACTGCTCTTGCGTGATATAAGGCAAAGCAATTAACGCCCTAGCAGAAATTTGCTTAGTCAAGATCGGTTCGCGATCAGTATATTCTAGTAAAGTAAATAATTGACTTTCTGCTTGTTGATAAGGATTGCCGTAATTAGTATAAAAATTCTGATATTGCCAACGATGTCCGTTAATACCTACTATATTAGAAATCGCGATCGCTTTAACTTCAATAACAATTAAACCTAGATTATAATCAGCAATTAAAATATCTGGTTCTTTACGAAATCTTCCTCCTCGGGTCGAAAAAATCGGATAACGCCAATAAGCTAAACATTTCCTTTCTCTAAATGCGGTTTGAATTGTCTCCCAAACCACTTGTTCTCCCTTTTCTCCTTTAAAGTCTAGAGGTTGGGTAGTAATAAATCTTCCTTTCATTAAGATTCACAAATAGTCAAACTCGCGCATTCCCAACTCAGTCCGTTACGTGGTTTCCCAAGGCAGCGCTTTGCGGGGGTCACTCGTCAAGACAAGGAGGTTTAAGAATACAAGCAAAAAATCTCATGTCTTAGTTTTAACCTTACTAAACAATCTATATCTTGCCAAACTTCTTAAACCCTGACGAGCGAGCCTGCGGTGCGTCCGCGCTTGCGCTTGCGAAGCTCCGGGATGGGGGCTGAAGAGTGATTGATGAGTTCGTATCACTAGTTAATCCTGTTTTATTTGAGCCCCCATTCCCGCCCGAAGGGTCTGCTCTACCCGAAGGTGCAGCGACTACCGTCAGGTCTCCCGCGGTCGCGGAACGCGCGCCTTTGGCGACTCACAAGGGCCTCGGTGCGGTTTAAACGTGAACGCGCATCGAGAGGTTTCTTCGTCTAAAGAACGCGCGCCCAAAATCGCGCTCCCGAAGGCTGCGAAGCAATGTCCGTAATCTGCCAAAAGAGGGAACCCCCATTCGTTGCGTCCTGTCTCCTCATTGGATGACAAGCCATCAAGTGGGATAATAAGGGCAAGTGCGCGAGTCGTGACCCGATCTCAACTAATAGAAAAAACCTATTCTGTTGCCAAACTTTCCTCACTCAAAGGCACAAAATCACCATATATAGTGAAAGCAAGTAACATTGTCTCGCCTTCTTGGATTAATTTTCCTGTCAAAGCACAACTTTCATCCTTACGCGCAACTGCTTCAGCGGTAGCACGAATATCAGAAGCAGCAAATTGGGGTCGATAATCTCC
>JASJDR010000011.1 GCA_030065615.1 Xenococcus sp. MO_188.B8
CTTCTTTGGCTTTGCTGATTGCCATCGTCATCCCCCGGTCTTTAAAGCTTCCTGTCGGGTTTAAACCGTCATATTTAACATGAACTTTAACCTGACGACCAATACGATCCGCGATCGCAGGAACAGGAATCAGAGGGGTATTTCCTTCCAGTAGAGTAACAACAGGCGTCTTATCGGTTACTGGTAGATATTGCCGATAGGTTTCAATCAAACCTTGCCAGTTATTAGCACGGTTTGCAGCTTCAGGAGCTTGAGGTAAATTGGCGGAAGAAATACTCAGAGTCACAATATATTCAGTTATCAGTTAAAAGTAATCGGTGCTCGGTTATTAGCCATGAATAAGATAGTTAATTTATTATCTTTTATTCATTCATAGTTGAGTTTCAAGTTATCTAGGTACTCAAAACTCAACAGATAGTAAACATCGGCGTACTTAAGCTGGTAATCAGCAATAAATTTTACAAAAAATACTTATTACTCATTACTCATTACTTATTACTTTCCTAAGCTATTCGCTAATAATCACACCCGAACCTATTTTACCCTGTGATCTGTTTCTATTGATTGAAGGTTTGCTACTAAAGCGATCCTTTCCTGAGCCACGGTGGAATTTTTTCTTTTTGATAACGGGTTTACTAATTCCAGATTCGGGTACTTCCCAATCAGTTTTCATCCACTCGGGACAATCGCGATCGTAAACCATTTGCAAGACAGCAGCAGCGATCGCTTGGGGATCGTATTCATCACTAAGCTCTCTCACTAGAGGCAAGAAAGAGGCCATTCTTTCTCCTGCTAAAGTTTCTTTCACGGTCGCTTGTAATCTACCAATACGTTTCGCTTCTACCTGAGCACGGTTGGGGATCTTAGAAGTTTCTAGTCTGATGCGCAGACGACGTTCAATTTGTCTTAACATGCGGCGATCCATCGGTTGAATTAGCGCGATCGCTGTACCTGTTTTTCCTGCCCGTCCTGTCCGACCAATCCGGTGAATATAAGTTTCGGCGTTATCGGGTAAATCGTAGTTAATGACATGGGAGAGATTTTCCACATCTAAACCACGAGCTGCAATATCTGTCGCCACAATCATCTTAATTTTGCCATCACGGAAGCGCTTAACTAGACGTTCGCGTTGAATTTGACTTAAGTTACCGTGATATTCATCTACACTATGTCCTGCTTCTTGTAGCTTAATCGTGAGCTCACTAGCAGTACGTTTAGTGCGCACAAAAATAATTGCGGTATCTGGCTCTTCAATCTCCAGTATAGGTTGTAATGCTTGATGTTTTTGCCAACCACGAGGCACCATATAAACCTGCTGATCGATTCTAGTCGGTGCCGCTTCTTTTTGTTGCACTTTGACCATTACCGGAGAAGTCAAAAATTGCTTAATCAGTTCCCTGATTTCTCTGGGCATAGTGGCGGAAAAACAAGCCGTTTGTCTTGTAGGAGCCGACTGACGGAGAATTGTTTTCACATCATCAATAAAGCCCATACTGAGCATCTCATCAGCTTCGTCCAGTACGGCTACTTTTAACCTATCAAGATTTAATTTTCTTCTTTCGAGCAAGTCAATAATTCTTCCTGGTGTCCCAACGACAATCTGTACTCCACGCTCTAAACTGCGGATTTGTCTTTCGATCGACTGACCACCATATACGGTGAGAACAAATAATCTTCTATTACCAGTGAAATCTTTAATCGCTTCTCCTACCTGTTGAGCCAATTCTCTGGTAGGAGTCAGGATCAGAGCCTGTACTGATTTATCATTACTATCTATTAACTCTAAAGTAGGCAAAGCAAAAGCTGCTGTTTTACCTGTTCCTGTTTGAGATTGACCAAAAATATCTCTTCCCTCTAACAGAGCGGGAACCGCTTGTTGTTGAATTTCTGTAGGCTCAACAAAACCAATATTTTCTAGTTGTTCTACACAAGCTTCAGATAGGCCTAAATCTCTAAAAGTGACTGTCATAAGTATCTTTTTTATGTTTTTACTAGTTTTACTTAAAAAAACTTTACAGTTTTTAACGTTTTTAAGGTATGTCCTCCTCACCAAAGCTGACGGAGGACTTAAAAGGCGAGCTCAGCAATCAGTAATTAGACTGTTGAATAAGCTGCTACGGGAGCAACTTCGCCATAAAGATCGTAAATATCTGCTCCGGTGATGTGAACCGGGACAATAGAACCTAAACTCGCGTTATTGCCACGAACATAGATTATGCCGTCCACTTCTGGGGCAAATCTGGCAGAACGTCCAATAAACTCCCCAGTACGAGGGTTTTCCTGTTCAAGCAGAACATCTACAGTTGTACCGATACAAGCTTGGTTTTTCGCCGCCGCAATTGGTTGTTGAATTTCCATCAAGGTATTGCGCCGATCAGCCATAACTTCTGGGTCAATGCGATCGCTCATATGATAAGCAGCAGTTCCTTCTTCAGCAGAAAAGGTGAATACTCCTACATGATCAAACTGATGACGTTGGACAAATTCTGTTAAATGTTGGAAATGGGTCTCTGTCTCTCCGGGGAATCCCACAATAAAGGTAGTGCGAAATACGGCCGACGGCAATTCCTGTTTGATCCGCTCTATGATGGCATCATTTACCCTTCCTTGCCAGGGTCGATTCATGGCTCTTAAAATTTCGGTATGAGAATGCTGCAAAGGTAAATCTAAGTATGGCAGAACATTAGGAGTATCTCTAATTGCCGCGATCACTTCCGAGGTTAAGCCTGTGGGATAAGCGTAGTGAATTCTAATCCAAGGGATATCCACTTCCCCTAAAGCACTTATTAATTCTGCCAGTTTAGGCTGACCGTAAAGGTCTACTCCATAGTTAGTGGTAATTTGAGAAATTAAGACGATTTCTTGAACTCCTTGAGCGGCTAGCTGTTTAGCTTCAGCCACAATAGATTCAAGAGAACGCGATCGCTGATTTCCCCGCAGATGAGGAATAATACAAAAGGCGCATCGGTAATCACAACCTTCTGCTACCCTAACGTAGGCTACCCCTTCGGTAGTTGTACGATAACGAGGAACGGTTTCATCAGCGATGTATTCGGGTTGAGGAGAAATTTCCCTGACCCTTTCCCCGGTTTCTACTCGTTGAATAACATCGACTATTTTGTGATAGTCAGCACTACCAACTACAGCTACAGCTTCGGGAATTTCTTCTAGTAACTCTTCTTGAAAATGCTGTGCCATACAGCCTGTAATTACGATTTTTTTATCAGCTTCGGCTAATTCGACTAAGGTTCTTACAGATTCTTCTCTAGCAGCCTGGATAAAGCTACAGGTGTTAACCACTACATAATCTGCTATTTCTTCATTGGAGTTTACTTGATAACCTGCTTGGGCCAGTAAGCCTAGCATATGTTCCGAATCTATACGATTTTTTTCGCAACCCAGATGGGATATGGCTATAGTTGGCTTTTCTGCCATACTTTTGTTATTAAATGACAATTACTAATGTAGACAAGGAGTTTTTGTGGCGTCAGACTCAATATCTTTAGATTCGGAAAGTTAGTTTAATTATCTTTCCTGTTGTCACTCGATAAAATATCAAAGCTATTTTGCGAGACTAGGCAAGATATCGCCCCTGACTGGTAATAAGTTTTTATGAATCGGCTACCTATATTAATCGGACAACACGATCATAAATCCATATTGTTAAGACATTGTAACAGAAGGTTGAACAATTGGGAACAAATCTGCTAAAGATATTTTTCGAGGAACGAGGAAGCGGTACGAACCCAGTCGAGTCTCCTCTCACGTTTATGTTTTTACAATTCTCTTTTAATAGCTTTCAAGGTAGTTTAGCCTTTATTGATTCACATTAGACGCTTCATCTTAAAAAGCTAACAGCTAACAGCTAATAGCTTTTCTAAGATTTTATCTTCCATTGAATTCACTTCTTATTTAGTAGCGTTTATATAATCAATCACGAAGGGCTGTTGCGTAAATCCCTTAATGTTTCTGGCAATCAAACTACGATGTTTAAGGGACTGTAAGACTGTTACTAGTTGGGAGCGAGAACTAACTGACAAGCAATTGTCTTCTAAATTCTTTAAAGAGATTGGTGCTCTTGCTACTGCAAGGCAGTACATCACATCTTGTTCTGCATCAGAAAGACGTTGCCATTGTTGATCGAGTAAGTCTTGAATTTCTCCAAATAGTCTTACTTCTGAGTGCCAAAATTCTTCTAAATCGCCGTTAAATAAATCAACAATGGTCGTGGCGACAATTTTTAGAGCTAAGGGATTACCTCCATAATAGTTAATTAACTTTTCAATTAATCTTTCTTTGCTAGTGTCGCTAGTTTTGATAATTCCTGCAAGCTGAATAATTTTTTGGCATTCACTAATATTTAAACCAGATAATGTCAATGAATATACCAGAGGGCTATTTCTACTTAGAGAGACAAAGTTACTGGGAATTTCTCTGCCCGTCAGCAAGATACAACTGTCATGATGATAATCGATAATAGTTTCTAAAAGTTGACCATAACCTTGATATTCTTTCCTATAGTTATGCTCCCAACTACCATTATCAAATTTTTTAGCTCTTAGAATACTTTCAAAATTGTCTAATATGAGCAAACAGCGAAACTGGCGCAGGTAATAGGTAAATTGTCGAATTATTTCATTTAAATCTTGGGGTAAGGTTATTTTTATAGCTTGTTGCTGAGCAATATAATTAACAGTCGCAGTCAGTGTAGTTTCAATAGCAGGTGTCTTATTTAAACTAAGCCAAATAACAAAATCAAATTCTGTTTGGCATTCTTTGGCGAACCGAGCCGCTAATAAAGTTTTACCAATTCCTCCCATCCCAAAAATACCAACAAGATTACACCTAGACCTGAGAATCCACTGTTTTAAATTATTTAATTCTAGATTGCGCCCATACATATCATTTGTCTCAACTATTGTGCCCCAATCAATCGAGGATAAGGTCAGTGGCGATTCCAGCCTGTCTTCAGAAGTATATCTTTGCAGAACCGATAGTAAGTTTTTTTTGGTAACCTTCGTGCCGATTTGCTTCGACAGTTTTCGCCACAACCTATAACCAACATCTCTGATGTAATCATTGTCATAGCTACAACTCGTGGCAATCTGTTGATATGTTTTACCTTGCAAAGAAAAACGCAACACTAAATTGTCAGTATCATTAAGTTTTTCTGTTTTTAATAATTCCTGACAAAGTTGCTCTAAGTACGTTTTATCCATGATTTACTCGATTACACAGCACTTCTCGTAATATTTTTTTTGTGTTTTTTATGGTGCTATTTGATGCTTTTTTGATCAAAAACTACAAAGAACTAAAAATCATGACTGAATCAATTAGACCGAATAAAAAACTTCAGTTTTCAATCTGGACAGCGTGTAATTGATAAACAAAAGTTCTCTGTACGAACGAGATTTAGTATTAGATTGTTGAATTTCTCTACGTCTCTCTAAATTAGATTATTGGGGGCAACTTTATCAGTTTATGCAAAAGTGACGAATGGAAACTTGCTCTTTTCCTTGAGTTACTTGTAATAGAACGATATTTTTTGATTTATATCCTGATTTTTAATTCTCCATTAAACAATATTTTTCGTAGTATTAATTGATGTTTTTGGTAGCATTATCTCGTAATTTTTTTATCTATAACCTGATTTTTAATGATGTTTTCCCACAGAATTTAGCGTAGAAATTTGCGTATTATCACTGAGTAAAGATAAACAATACTTTTTTAGGCAGGAGGCAAAGCTGCCAATGGTTGAGAATTAGGAATTGGAAAAGCACTCATGTTATTGCAATCATGAGCTTCCCAGTCCCGAATCTCTCCTGTAGCTGAGGATGTTTCTGAAGAGCAGCCCACTGACAGCGCTTGCCATCGGCAACAAATAGAAAACAAGTCAAAGTGCCTTCTCTTCTGCCGTCTGCCTTCTGCCTTGTTTATTGAAAGTTGAACTCAAAATACTTATAAGGAGAGAAAAAGTCATGACTGGATGGCCACCTGGAGCATGGAGATCTGGAAGTTCAAATTTGTTTGAGACTCGTTATAATTTCGAGCTCTTTACGAGAGATGAGAACCTTCAATTAAGAACACCTGTGAGTAATCCTGACGGCTCATTTACATTTGATGAGGCAATCGATAACTTTCAAGCCCGCTTTGTAGATTTTGATAACGATTTGGGTATTTCTGAGCCAATTAATATTACAAATGTATATGCTGATAGGGGCGAGACAATAAGCCCAGAAGGCTCTGATGTGCCATTCACTTTGGATTTAACAACAAGATTGGTGGATAATGCTTTTCAGCTTACCCTGCCAGAGGTAATTCTTCCCCAACCAGTGGAAGGTGAAATTCCTGCCGATCTAAGGGGTGAGGATGATTTTAGTGATATTAAATTCGCACGTCGACTTGAATACATTATTAGTGGCGAGGAATTAAACGCTCTCCCTAGCAATATAAGAGAGTTGACTCTAATTATTGAAGATACAGATCCGAACCAACCTGGTTTTCAAGATGGTGACGGTGACACAATAATAGCGGAGAACGATATTCATCGTGCTCTAAATGATATCAATTTTATCAATGATAATAACTTACTAGGATTTAGCGAGAGCAATGAAGAAAATGCTCCAGACAAAGATCCAAACCAAGATGTCGGCATAGTTGATCGAGTTAGAGTGAGTAGATTTATTGGCGATGATGAAACTATATCTTCGAAATCTGATGTAATTAAATCTTTAGCACCTTTAGCACCTTTAGCACCAATTGGAATTAAAGCTTTAGCACCTTTAGCACCAATTGGAATTAAAGCTTTAAAATTTAAAGATGCTCCTAAATCCCAAATTATATCTAATGAGCAAGAAATTAGCTTTCAAAATAGTATACCCAGAGAAGATGTAAGCATAGGTCAAAGGCGAATCTTAATAGAGGCAGAAGATTTACACCTCGATACTTATCATGTTGAACATATTGACATTGCCAGCGGAGGTAAAGTTATCAGTCTTCTGAATGCTTCGGATCATACTGGTACTGCTACTCTAGATGTTGATAAATTCGGAATCGATCCCGGCACATACGCTTTGACGCTCGGTGTCTTCGATGAAAATGATGGCCAGGCACAGCTAGAAGTCTTTGTTAACGGTCATGCAGTAGGCGATCCCATAACACTCGATCAGAATCTAGGGAGTGGAGATCCTACTGAAGAAACTCTTCGAAACATTACTATTGGAGAAGATATAAAGATAAATTCTTCAGACGTAATTACTATTCAAGGTACTGCCGATATGAGTGAGTTTGCAAGAGTTGATTTCTTAAGTTTTATTGAAATTGATGTTTAACCTGTGTCAGCTTTTTCTGCACGAACCCGATATTTCCAGTTTTCCAAACTTCCGCTCTTGCCCTAGCATGAGCGTGGGCTATGCTGAGGCTTCCGTAATAAGGAAATGGGGCAATAAAACTAAATTGACTTAACAATACGCCCATTTAGTCTTTGAAGCCTGACTAATTATTCTGGTTCAATCAACTGAAATGACTAACAAAAAGTCCCCAAAGGTTGACGAGCGACCCCAAGCCGCCGATAGGTATTGATCCCGCTTAGGTTGAGGCAAGGCAACAAGGGAGGCGACGAGATTTAGGGATCTAAATTCACTCTAATCAAGGATATTAAGTACCTGGACAAAATATACAATTAATTTTATCCAGTTACTTACCTCATTCGTGGGCATGCGTTTTTCAAGAAAAATTAATGTAAAACAACCCCAACCTTAGAGGTACAATAATTTTGGGTACAAATTATATTGACTTTTCACGGGATCTTTTTTCTTCAACGCGATCGCGCTTACTTATAAATCCCCCAAGACTTATTCTGATCGTTAGGCATTATCAATAATTCCAATTTAATTGAGAAAGTACTAGAGGGTGAAACCCCTATTGAATAATGCTAGATAGTGCTTTCAGAGAAGCCGATAAAAGTCAGCCAAGTTATCAAGTTATTACGCCGTAAACAATACGTAAACAATAGGGTTTCAGCCCCATTAAAAACGATGAACAAGAGATATTTTCGGCTTATACAAGGAATTATTATATTGGGATGTTTAGCGCCAGTTTCAATTCAGGCACAAATCACACCTGATAGTACTACCAACACTACAGTCGATGTTAGCGGTAATGATTTTACTATCCAACAGGGAGATCGCGCTGGCGGTAATCTATTTCATAGCTTTGGTGAATTTTCTGTACCGACAGATGGTTCAGCGTTCTTTAATAATGCTGCGGATATAGTCAATATCTTCTCTAGAGTTACAGGGGGTAATATCTCGAGTATCGATGGTTTGCTTCGAGCTAATGGCAGTGCTAGTTTATTTTTGCTTAATCCTGCGGGAATTATGTTTGGTCCCAATGCCAGGTTAAATATTGGTGGTTCATTTATCGGGACTAGTGCTGATAGTATTGAATTTCTCGGTGGGGTCGAGTTTAGCGCTAGCGATACTCAAGCAAGTCCTACTTTAACTATTAATGCTCCCATTGGTTTGAATTTCAGGGATAATCCAGGAGAGATTACCAATAGTGCTTTTGATGCAGAGACATTCACTGGACTAGAAGTACCAGCAGATAAGACCCTAGCTTTAATCGGTGGAGATATCTCTATTGAATCCGGTTTTTTATCTACAAATGGAGGTCGTATAGAACTAGGAAGTGTTATAGGAAACAATACCGTTAGCCTTACTGAAGTAGAAAAAGGATGGGATATTGGCTACAAAGGGGTAGAAAATTTTCAAGATATCAATTTATCTGGTTTAAGTGTCGCTTTATCTGGTAGCTCTTTTGGAGCGATAAACACTGGCGATATTGAACTACAAGGAAGAAATATTAGTTTGACTGAAGGTAGTAGTATTGTCAGTTTTACGACTGGAGGCAAAGTAGGAAACATAAGCGTAGTAGCCTCAGAATCTCTAGAATTATCAGGACGTTCAGATTTTGGTCGTGCCACAACAATACTGAATAACATTTTCGGTGATGCTACGGGAGAAGGAAGTAGCATAAATATTGATACCCCACAATTAACCGTTTCTGATGGTGCGCTTATCCAGTCATCTGCTGCCGGTACTGGTCAAGGAGTAGATATCAATATTAATTCTTCTGAAATAATTGTGGAAGGCTCCTTTGACGATACTTTGGGCACTAATTCTCTTATTACTGCTCAAGTGGCTGGCACTCCTGATGCTATCGGTGATGCTGGAGATATAAAGATAACCACCGAAACACTAACAGTAAATGAAGGAGCGCAAATTACAGTTGAGACTTTTGGTGCTGGCAATGCTGGCGATTTAACCGTTACTGCAACCGAATCTATTGAATTAAGTGGAACAATTCCAGGTAGTACCGATCCCAGTGCTTTGACTGCAAGTGTGGGACAGAGCGTTAATGCGACAGGAAATGGCGGCAATTTAACTATCAATACTCCCAGGCTGGTAGTGAGAGATGGAGCGCAAATCTCCAATATAGCCCGAAATAAGGGAGATGCTGGAAATTTGACCATTAATGTTGATGAATCTATTTTGCTAACTGGTACTTCTCCCGAAGCAGAATTTAGAGGAGAAGGTCTAAGTGGTATTTTTGTTAATGTACAACAAGCATTTATAGATTCCGATACAGGAGTAATTCCTACTACTGGTAAGGGAGGGAATTTAAATATAAGTGCCGAAGATTTGACTGTTGAAAAAGGAGCTGCCGTTAATGCGAGTACCTTTAGTCTTGGCGATGGCGGTAATGCAAACATTAACGTCGATAAATTAATCGTTCGCGAAGGTGGCGAAATCAGCGCAGGTTCGGTGTTCCTTCGCGAGGGTGGAGAAAGAGTCACCTTGGGGGGAAGCGACAGAGGTACGGGAGGAACACTTATTATTACCGCTGAATCGATTGAAGTTACTGGTGTTGGAGATATCAACGGTCAACAAGTAAAGAGTAGTTTATTTACTTTAGCTGAAAGCAACGGCGATGCAGGAAATTTAACTATTAATACGGAGGAATTAACTGTTAGCGACAGAGCAGAAATTGATACCAGTACTACAGGGCAAGGAAATGCAGGTAATTTAAATATTACTACGGATAATCTAACTGTTATTAGCGACGGTGGACAAATTGATGCCCGTACCGAAGGGCAAGGAAATGCGGGAAATTTAACTATTAAATCGGGGGAATTAATTATTAGCGACGGTGGGCAAATTAATGCTAGCACCTCTGCCACTACTCGAGAGGGAGGAAGTGCAGGTAATATCTTTATTGCAGCCGACGAGCTCAACCTAGATAACGGCAGTATCACTGCATCTACTAATGCTGGAGAGGAGGGAAATATCAGTTTAGTTATAGATGATGATATCTCTCTAAGAGATGACAGCCTAATATCTGCAAGAGCGGCTAACAATGCTGACGGCGGCAATATCACTATTAATACTCAATATATATTTGCTCGACCAAATACAAATAACGATATTGTTGCCAATGCTATAGGAGGAAGAGGAGGAAACATTAATATTACTGCCAATCGCCTATTTGCTATAGAAGAAAGAAGCTCAACTCCTCCCAATAGAACTAATGATATCGATGCCAGTTCTGAGTTTGGGTTAGATGGCACTGTTATCATTGACACTTCAGATACTCAATTATTTCGTCAAGCCCTTGAATTACAAGGAACAGTTGCAGTCAATGTTTTGGGTATAGACGCTTGTTCCAGGGCGCAAGCCAAAGAGGAAAGTACTTTCATAGTAACAGGTAGAGGTGGGATCCCTCGCCAACCTACCGAACCCTTAATGGCAGATGCACTAATTCCTGATGGCAAACCCATTTCAATAGACAAGGAAGCAGCTCTTAATTCTCTTTTTGTAGAACAACCTGAGAAGAAGCAAGAAAACCCCCATTACATTCCTGTCGATATCAAACCCATCAAAACTAGTAGGGGAGATATCTACCCAGCAAGAGGCTTCATCAAAACTGAAGATGGTCGAGTTATTTTGACCACCTATCCCACTGATAATATCAATAACCGTACACCTGATAATTCAGCTAACTGTAATCCTTCTTAGTTAGGAAACCTTTCAAAAATAATACCAATTTGAAAAAACAATACGACAAATACTGTAGGGGCGAACGGCCATTCACCCCTACGTTGCTTTTAAGAAAATTTCGTTAATAAACCCAAGAACTTCTTAGTATTGGGAGTCAATAAAGTACGTCGGTATGTATCGGCAGCCTTTTTAATAGCTTCGGCTTGAGTTGGGTAGGGATGAATTACACTAGACATCTTACTCAACCCTATTTTATGGACAATCGCGGTAGTAAGTTCGCTAATCATTTCTCCTGCATGACGGGCGACAATAGTAGCTCCTATGATTTCATCAGAACCCTTTTTATGGAGAATTTTGACAAAGCCTTCGGTTTCTCCTTCTGCTAAAGCGCGATCTACATCATCAAAATCAATTTTGATAATATTACAATCAATACCTTGAGCATGGGCATCCTGTTCATACATTCCTACATGAGCAATTTCGGGATCGGTATAGGTAGCCCAAGGCATAACTAAATTACTGAGTTTATATTTACCAAAACCGAACGGAGAAAAGAGGGTATTTTTCAAAACAATCCGAGCTGCAGCATCGGCGGCATGAGTAAACTTCCAATTCATGCAGATGTCCCCCGCTGCATAAATTTGGGGGTTAGTAGTTTGTAAATGGTCGTTGACTATAACTCCTTTCCTGGGATCATATTCTACACCAACAGCTTCTAGATTTAAGCTTTCGACATTAGGTTGTCTGCCAGCTCCTGCCAAAATCTCATCGACTACAATAGATTCACTTTGACCATCACATTTAAAGTGAATTACCTTTCCTTCGGGGCTTGGTTCTACTCCTTCCATTTGGCAGGACAAAACTAGTCTAATACCATCTTTAATCAATGCTTTTTGCACAATTTCTGCTGCATCACGATCTTCTTTATTTAAAACATGATGTCCCCGATGAAATAAAGTCACTTGAGCTCCCAAACGTTGAAAAGATTGGGCAAGTTCACAACCAATAGGACCTCCACCAATAACCGCCAATCTTTGAGGTGCTTCAGTTAAGGAAAAGACGGTTTCGTTAGTCAGATAACCCACATCTTCGATGCCAGGAATTCTTGGTTTAACTGCTCTAGCACCCGAGGCAATCACAGCTTTCTTAAATTTCAGCCTTTGTCCCCCAACAGTAATAGTTCCATCACTATTAAAATGACCTTCCCCAAAGAAAACATCAACTCCTGCTTTTTGAGCGCTAAGGGCAGAATCAACAGGACTAATTGTTGTTCTAACTTGCCGCATTCTTGCCATAACTGTGGAAAAGTCAATTTCTGTCTCACCAGTAGAAGATACACCAAAGGCTTTGGCATCTCGGATATCAGCAACTGCCCGAGCAGAACGAATTATACATTTAGAAGGTACACAACCGACATTAAGACAATCACCTCCCATCAGATGTTTTTCAATCAGAGCGACTTTTAAACCTAATCCTAAACCCCCTGCACCTTTTGCAGTAACTAATCCTGCTGTTCCTGCACCGATAACCACTAAGTCGTATAAATCTGCTGGTTTAGGATTTGCCCAATCGGGCGGATGAACATTACTAAGTAGTTGTTGATTATATTGATCCAGAGGAGAGATTGTTGTAGCGTGTTCTTGAGTATTCATAATTAATTTAAAGATAGTTAATGGCTAATCTAGCTTTTCTCACTGATAACTGTTTACTGTTCACTGCTAACTGAAATAGATTCGTCTAAGGCTTTGCGGGCAACTTTGGTAACGTATAGGGTTACTGCAACTGTTGCAATAAAACCGATGATGCGAATTGCCCAAGTAATTGTAGGATTAGTTGGTTGTTCTGCAGCGCCAATAGTGGCAATATTGCCAGCAAGAGAACCTAAGTAAACATACATGATTGTTCCTGGAATCATACCTACTGAAGCAACAACATAATCTTTTAAGGCAACTCCTGTGACTCCTAAACCATAATTAAGCAAGTTAAAGGGAAATACAGGAGAAAGTCGAGTCAATAAAACAATTTTTAAGCCTTCTTCGCCTACTGCTCTATCTATAGCTGCAAATTTATCATTACCGGCAATTTTCTTCGATATCCAACCTCTGGCGAAATAACGTCCTACCAGAAAAGCTAAGGTTGCGCCGATAGTAGCACTAATGAAGACGTATATAGAACCGAGAACTACTCCAAATACGACTCCTGCACCTAGAGTAAGAATCGAGCCTGGCAAAAAAGCTACTGTAGCTACAATATAGATTAACATAAACGCGATCGCGCCTACAGCACCGAGGCTATCTACCCATTCCAAGGCATTACGCAATAACTCTTGGGGATTAAAACCACCAGTACCAGCTGCTTCTTGAGCATGAGCTGGTGCCACAGCGAGCAATAGTCCTAGTAGGAGAAATAATCCTAGATTGAAATATTTATGAATTTTCATAGATTTTAGGAAAGTATATCAATCCAATTTTACTTACTAAACTAACTTCTCAGTAGTTAATGAAAATAAGCTTAAAATTGTACTAAATACCACTTAAAGAATGAGGAATGAGGAATGAGTAATAAGTAATGAATAACGAGTAATGAGTAATGAGTAACGAAAAAGGTAATAGCTAAGGTAGCTCTCCCCCATCTCCCTCTGCTCCCCTTGCTCCCCCATCTCCCACATCTTCCCTGACCCCTCAGCCTTACCCAAAATCTTTAGACAAAACAATATCTGTCTGCAGTAACTCTTAATTGATCTAAAATCCAACTATTCTAAAGTAAGTTAGAGATTACGGAATATTGCGATCGCGTTATGACTATTAGTTCTTATATCAACTACAGATCTGTTAATTCTTTACCTGAAATTTGGCACATCGCAGCTAGGGAATTTGGCGATATCATTGCCCTAAATGCTCCCCACCTTAAGCCAGCAGTTTCTTTCAGCTACTCGGAACTCGATCAAAAAATAAAACATTTCGCAGCAGGATTACAAACTCTAGGAGCGTCAGCTGGGGATAAAATTGCTTTATTTGCTGATAATAGTCCCCGTTGGTTTATTGCCGATCAGGGAATAATGATGGCGGGAGGAGTCGATGCCGTGCGTTCGTCTAAAGCCGAACAAAGGGAGCTCCTGTATATATATGACAATAGTGATAGCAATAGTTTAGTAGTTGAAGATCTCAAAACTTTCCATCGTCTATCTCCTCAAATAAAAGAATTCCCCTTAAAGTTTATTATCTTGCTCTCGGATGAAGAGATTCCCGAAAATGCAGGCATAAAAATGCTTAATTTCTCCCAATTATTAGCTCTCGGCAGCCATCATGACCTCAAAAAAGTCGCTCAAGATAAATCTACGTTAGCCACTCTAATTTATACCTCAGGAACCACAGGCAAACCTAAAGGAGTCATGCTATCTCACGGGAACTTATTACATCAGGTGAACAATCTCAGAAAGATTATTCCCTGCGACAAAGGCGATCGCGTTTTAAGTATTCTTCCTAGCTGGCATGTTTATGAAAGAAGTACCGAATATTTCTTACTATCCCAAGGTTGTACCCAATATTATACTAATCTGCGATCGCTAAAATCCGATCTCAAAAAATATCAACCTCACTATATGGTAGGAGTTCCCCGTCTATGGGAATCCCTTTACGAAGGAATCCAAAAACAATTTCGGGAACAAGCTCCGACTAAACAAAAGTTGATTAACTGGTTGTTTAACCTTTCACACCAATATATAGTTGCACGTCGCCAATCTCGTGGTTTTGATTTAGATAATTTACAGCCTTCCCTCCTCGAAAAATTATCAGCAACGATGAAAACGATTTTTCTCTTACCCCTACATCTTCTAGGAGATAAAATCGTTTATCAAAAAGTTCGTGATGCTGTAGGCGGTACGGTGAAAAGCTTTGTTAGTGGGGGTGGTTCGTTAGCGAAACATTTAGATGATTTTTATGAAGTTGTGAATATACCTGTATTGGTAGGCTATGGTTTAACAGAAACAGCCCCAGTTACTAATGCTCGCACCCTAGAACGCAATATATCTAAAACCTCTGGACAACCTATTGCAGAAACAGAAATAAAAATTGTTAATCCCGAAACCAGGGAAACTTTACCCACAGGAGCTCAAGGACTAGTGTTAATTCGGGGGGCTCAGGTAATGCAGGGTTATTATAAAAATGCAGAAGCTACAGCTAAAGCCATTGACTCAGAAGGTTGGTTTGATAGTGGAGATCTCGGTTGGGTAACGATCGATAATGACTTAGTATTAACAGGTAGAGCTAAAGATACGATTGTACTGACTAATGGGGAAAATATCGAACCGCAACCCATAGAAGATGCCTGTATCCGCAGTAGTTATATCGATCAGATTATGTTAGTTGGACAAGATCAAAAAGCTCTAGGAGCCTTGATTGTCCCGAATTTAGAAACTTTACAACAATGGATTACCGAACAAAACCTAGAACTCCAATTACCCAATACCGACGCTGATTTATCATCCCTCGCCAATAGCGATCTCTACAGTACACCAATTCAAAATCTCTTCCGTCAAGAATTAACCAGCCAAGTACAAAATCGTCCAGGATATCGTATCGATGATCGCATTACCGATTTTCGATTTATTTTAGAACCTTTTTCCCAGGATAATGGCTTAATGACCCAAACTTTTAAAGTTAAACGTCCTCAAGTTAGGGAAAAATATCAGGATTTAATCAATCAAATTTATGCTGTTTAACTCAAATATTGGCAAGTAATCTGGATCTTTTCCACTAAATTTGTCTATCTTCAGCTGTACTTTGATTGCTACCGAATATATGAAGGTGCTGCAATTTTTACTTGCCTGAGCTTCCAGTCTTTACTTCCCGATAATTCTAAGATTAGATGATGATATTTAACTAAAGTCGGACGATGACCGACGCTGATAAAAGTAGTCCCCAGATTCAAAAGATGCCGATAGAAATTTTCCTCGTTTTCGACATCTAAGGCACTGGTGGCTTCGTCTAAAATCACATATTGGGGTCGGGCAATGAGAATGCGAGCCAAAGCGATGCGCTGTTGTTCGCCCAGAGAAAAAACATCGGCCCAGTCCATTTCCGTATCAAAACCATCGAATCTTTGAGCTAAATCTGGGAGGTTGACCTGATGCAATATTTGATGGAGTTCTTGATCACTAATACGGTTATTGACCTGGGGATAGAGTAACTGATTACGAAGGGTTCCCAAAACCATATAGGGACGCTGAGGTACAAATAGTATTTCCTCTAGTGGAGGTCGGATAATTGTACCTTGACCAGAAGTCCACAACCCAGAGATCGCCCGAAGCAGAGAACTTTTACCACAACCACTCATTCCCCTGATTAACATTCCTTGTGCTGATGGAAGTTTAACTGAAACATCCTGCAATAAACTTCTTTGAAAGTTTGGAGTATATAAAGTCAAGTCTTGAATTTCGAAATGCCCATTTTCCAAGGTATTAATCGTTGACGACTGAATGCTTTGGTGAGGCATTTTTCTTTTTAGTTTTTGCAAGAAATTATCAAATTCTACTAAGCGATCAATACGGCTTGTAAAATCTACAAGTTTATCAAACCTCTTGACAATCACATACATAGCTCTAAAGAGCTTATTAAATGCTCCTTGTGCTTCAGCAAATTTACCGATTTCTATATTACCCGCTAAAATTTGGGGACCAATGATTACGGCGGGTAAAATCCAAGGAATATTTTGATATAGTTTTATGAAAGAGTTTAAATATAGTTCTTGATCAATTACTATTTTATTGAAATTGCTAAATACGTGATTAAATAATTGATTAACTTGATTTAATTCTTGGTCTTCTCCTCGGTAAAAAGCAACAGATTCAGCATTTTCCCGAAGACGGACTAAACCGAAACGAAAGTCACCTTCTCTTTTCTTTTGCTCGTAATTGAGTTTAACTAATTTTTTCCCAAATAATCTAGTGGTGACCAGAGTTCCACTTCCCACATAAACAACTAGAATAATCGTCAAAGTAGGGGAAATCTTCCAGAGCACAGTACTAAAAGCTATTCCCTGTGTACAGGTATATAAAAAATCAAAAAAGAAAGCCAGAGAACCATCAGCGAATTCATTGATATCTTCAGCTATCCTCTGATCTGGATTATCAATTTCTTGCTGAGATTGACTAAGTTCGTAAAAAGCTCGATCATGCAAATATTTACTGAGAAAATCCCTGGTTAACCAACGTCGCCAATAGAGAATAAGCTTTTTTCGTAAGTAGTTATATACCCCCCAATTAACAGTCAAAATTAGATATAAGCTAAACAAGTATTTGGCAGTAATCCAAAATTTTTTTCCATCCTGAGCAGCAAGAGCAGAAAGTAAATTACCCTGTTGACTGTTGATGACGACATTAAGATTGGTATTAACTAGAAGAAATAATATTAGAATAGATAATATGGTAATTGCTCCCCATTTTTCGTCCCCCAACCAGTAAAGACGGGCAATCTTCCAAAATCTTTTGAATAATAACAATTTGATTTATTTTATTAATTAGATAAAAAACCAGGATCATTCTATTTTTATTAGCAAATTTTTCCCATCAGTAGAATTACTGTTTTGAAGAAGATTCATGGAAATCTACTCGCCGAGAAATAAGTCATCTAAGGAAACAATTACAAGTTCTATAGCAATCAGGAATGATTCATGAAAATTTGGGAGGAGGAAAAGCAGAGGATAGGAGGAAGGGGCGTTCAAGCACTTGGGGAAAACCCAACAGCGTGGTTCTATATGCCGAGGAAACCTCGGCATAGCCCACGCTCAAGTGTCAGCCCCTCCAGAAGGCAGAAGTTCTGTTCACGAATAATTTAGGATTGCTATATTATGACGAACCTATTCCGTAATTAACTACTAAATCAGTGAGTAACTATTATTATTTGTAGAGATAATACTTAAAGTTATTACAGATTAAAAAGAACGACAAAACTTAATCTTCAGTGATGATTTAACCAATTAGCAAACCCCAATAATTTTCATCACTAGATCTGTTATGAAAATAGAAGCTGAAACAAGGTAAATTCGTTAATCATTCTATTTTCATCCTCGGTTGTGAACGGCAAGCTCATGGTCTTCTCTTGCATAAGTTCCATAAATTTTGGTGGGGAAAATAGTAGAGCGTCAACTTTGTTTTGAGAAGTAAATTTTGGTACAAATCTTCCCCTCTCTTCGTAAGAAGCTATCTTTTACGGTGGCAGTTCCCTGCGCGTTCGCGATAGCGAGGGAACTGCCCGGATTCCGAAGCTTCTAATCCGCTATTTCTCATTTCAAAATTGACGCTTGCGTTTGCGCTTGCGGAGCTCTACCCGAAGGGTCTGCTCTCCCCGCAGGATCTCCGCTAAGGAACGCGCGAGTCGTGACAGACTAATAGAATAGAAGAAGGAAAACTTCTCTAAAACTTCTACATCTCTTGCGCCCCCTACTCTTTAGCCTTGAAGTATCAGTTATTATTGCCATTCGTCTATGTATCGAATTTTTCCCTGAATTAACGATACAGTTTGCTAACAATTATTAATATTTTTAGTAAATTTAGACATATTTTTACAAGCAAGTAACTGTCAACTTAATAACAACTAAAATTTCAACATGTGGCTTCTAGGGTTCTGAAATTTAAGATTTTAATCTTAAATAGCTAGCTTAAGAGAAGCATGCTAACTAGAAAAATTTTAGCAATAGACAATGTGTCTTAATTCAGTAGCTACACGGCGGGATCAAAGCCCGGGAGATTTTGGCGTTTGTCATCCCAGCGTCCAACTCTCGGGTTTGTTGCATCCAGAACATCACATAAATCAATTTACTTGCGAACATAATTGCATAATTATCCAAGTATCTATTTTTAAACACTGTTTAGATAAATGTTAAATTTATGTATAAACTTCAAGATCAACCCAGACATATCTCAATTCGCGATCGCTTTCCTTGAGTAGTATAATATAAATAAATATTATTACAATTTTCCTTAATACCTAACATCTATTACCTACAACCTGAATTATGCACGAAACTGACATGACCAAATCTTTAATTTTGACAGTTAAAGATTGGTACCAATCTCAACCAGAACCACCAAAGATCGAGAAAATCCATTTAATTGTAGGTCAATTTACCTGTGTTGAACCTGTTAGTTTACAGTTTGCTTTTGAAGTCCAAACTCGTAATAGTTTTCTTGCGGATGTTGAATTAGTAATCAAAGACATTCCTTTAGTTGCTTTTTGCCATAGTTGTCAACAAGAATACAAGCCAGAAATCGGACTACAATATAGTTGTCCTGGTTGTAATTCACCAATGGAAGATATTCGAGCTGGTCGAGAACTAAAAATTGATCGCATCGAATATTCTTCTCTAAATTCTCATCATGAAGTTTTTCACTAATATTTAAGCAAGTTGCCTTTGAATCCTACTAATGATCAATCCCCACAATTGATCCTCACTTGGTTAGCATTCCTCAGCCAACCCTTTGGTGAATCATTGTGTTCTTTACGAGAGTAAATTCTGTAGGCAACTGCCGAAATAATTTTCTAGCATAAGCAAACCGTTAAACCCATAAGAGTCTGACTTCTTCATCCCTCATCCTTTAGAAATATGCATCAAACATTGAACGCTGCTTTAGAAATAAATCTCCTTCATGCCAATCAAGAAGGTGCAGAATATAACCGCGCACATTTTGATGATTGGGGAATTACTTGTCTCAATATTATGAGTAGTCCTGGGGCAGGAAAAACCGTTTTGTTAGACAAAACCCTTGCTGCTTTGCAATCTCAATTCAAGATGGCAGTGATTGAAGGGGATATGACTACCGAACTAGACGCAGAACGCTTACGGAAATACGGAGTGCCGGTAATTCCTATTAATACAGGTCGTTCTTGTCACCTAGATTCCAAAATGGTTGCAGGTGGGATTCATATTCTAGAACATCAATATAATCCCCAAACTATAGATCTAATTTTAGTGGAAAACGTCGGTAATTTAGTGTGTCCTGCCGAATTTGAAGTCGGAGAACATGCCAAAGTCGCTTTACTCAGTATTACCGAAGGAGAAGACAAACCTCTTAAATATCCTGTGATGTTTCAAGAAGCTGATTGTCTTTTGATTACCAAAATCGATCTGGCGCCTTATTTAGATATTGACATCGAACAGATTACTGATAATGTACGCCAAATGAACCCTCATGTTACTATTATTCCCTTATCTGCCAAGACAGGATTAGGATTGGACAAATGGTTTAATTGGCTAGAAGAGGTGGTGGTTAGAAATCGCGATCATCAAACATCTAACTTACTTGCTTACCCGAGCTGCAACTTTTTTTAATTCCTCGACTCGTGGAGCTGGGTTTAAGTCTAGTCCACATTTGAAGTTCGTTAACTTATATTTTTTCATGGTTTTATAAATGGTAGCCGTATTTACGCTAATGTCCACTAGATAGTTAATGTTATTTGATAGTAACCCGCGTCCATATTCAAAATTCTAGTTTTGAAATAAAAAGATGTATCCTGTAAAATCTTTTCCCTGTCTTGGTGCGCGTTCCCAAGCCAGTCCGTTGGTGAAGCATTGCGGTCTTGGGGGTTTCCCCCATGAGCAAATGCTGAAAGGATTCCCCGACTTGAAGGAACTGGCGTTTGTCCAGAACACGGAGCTGGATAAACCCAGAACACGGAGCTGGGCTTGTCCCCAGAACACGGAGCTGGGTAAACAGATCGGTGCTCTGGATAAACGGAGGAAACCTCCGCGGGGTCGCACCGCTTTAACCTTTCCCCTGTATTGGTGGGCTTTCCCCCGAACATTAACGACAACTACAGCTTGTAAACTAGACAGGTTTTAAAGCTGTTATTAGCAATGAAACTCTCTACTCAAATTGAGGTAAAAAAAATTTCAATTTTAATGTGAATTTCACTGGATAATTGGGAATTCTCAGACTGTAGGCACTTATATCTGTCAGTAAAATTACTTGGCTCTAAATTAGATTCTAAATGGTGATCACTTTCTAGGAAAGGTTTGACCCATTTAACGTTTGAGTATATTGCCCTCAGTAAGATTGAGATTTCTTAGAAGATCTTTGATTATTGAAATTTATAAATTGCTAAAGGAAAAAATATGGCTGACTATCAAGGCATGACCCCCACCGTAGTAATTGGAATCGGTGGAACGGGAAAAGAAATTTTAATAAAAATTCGTCGAATGATAGTGGAAACCTATGGCTCCTTAGAAGCACTACCCATTCTATCCTTTATCCACATAGACACAGAGCAGAACGCCAAGGTTTCTGAACCACAAGTTGTTCTTAAACAAGATATTTCCCTCAGTCCATCCGAGCAAATCTGGGCTAAGGTAGATAATGCCAAGGCAATGCTCAATCATCTATCATCTTACGATTATCTAGCAGAGTGGTTCCCCTCTCAACTCAAAGGAACTGATTCAATCTTGGCAGGGGCAGGACAAATTCGAGCTTTAGGAAAATTTGCCTTTTCCGTCAACTATCAAGCGATTAAAAGTAGCTTCAACAATGCCAAGGCGCGAATTACTGGACATGAGAAGTTTATGTTAGATCGCTGGGGAGTACAACTGGATCAAGGAACCAACATTTTTGTAGCCTGTTCTCTGTCTGGGGGAACGGGATCTGGGATGGTGCTCGATCTCGCTTACAATCTGCGGGATTGGGTTCCTCCTTCAGAACTACCTCAGTCATCAGCTTATCTGGTATTGCCTGGAGCTTTTTCTGGCTTGGGAGATCGCGTGATTGCTAATGCCTACTCTGCTTTAATGGAGCTCAATCATTATTCTCGCAAAGACACTCGCTTTGAGTATCAGTACAGTGGCAACTCATCTGATCGTATCACCCCCCAAAGCAGCCGAGATACACCTTTCAGCTTCTGCTATCTCGTAGGGAACAGCAACGATAAAGTCACCCTCCCTAGATTGGAATTAGTGCTAGAAATGGTGGCGCAAAACATTTTTCTGGATTTCAGCTCAGGATTTAGTCAGTATAAAAAACTGGTGCGGGATAATATCTGTAAACATTGGTCAAGCCCCGACTCCCTAGGGTATCCGCAAAACTTTATCACCTTTGGTTTAGCAAGTATTCAATTTCCGCTGCAACGAGTCCTGCAAGCTTGTGCCTCTCGCCTAGCCCATCGTGTTGTCAACTGGTGGACTAATCCCACTCCAGTCCCTACTGCGATTCGGGATTTAATTCAAACGGAAATTCTGCCCAGTCTACAGTTAGCCGAATCCGACAGTCAGCACCAGCTTCTCGATAGTATTAGCATGGGTAACAACATGAAGCCCTACACCAAAGAAGTGACTGACTGGGTGGCAAGTTTACGCAAGCGTCGCAACGACTTGAATATTCCCTTGGAAAATCTACAACGCTTTGTCTCAGTTTCCCAGGAGAAATATAGTCCCCACTTCCATGACAGTGATAGTAACCCTCGACGCTGGAGTGATTACTTCCAAAAAATGTGGGACAACCTGAATTATCTAAAAACTCAAAAGCGCTCCGAACTTAGAGAAACCGTCTACAAAATGATGGAAGACCGCTTTCGAGGCTCCAAATTTGTCCGCCAATTTTTAGAAAACTTGTTGGAAGTCTTCAATGACTATCGGACTCAGTTTGACCAGAAGCGGCAGAAAACCTTGCTTCCTCAAGAGCAGTCTGCTCTCAATAACCTCCAAGTTCTACTTAAACAAATCGACCGGCATGCTAAACAGTTTAATCCGATCAATAAAAAAGCCCTGGTTGAGGATGACTTCAACCAAATTATGCGATCGCTCGAATCAATCTACACGTCTAAGGTAGAGATTAAAGCGCGTTCCTTGGGAGTTCTTTTGTTGGATGCCCTTAAAGAAGAAATCAACCAACTTCTCATCGATTTGACGGCTTTTGAGCAGAATTTAGAAACCTTGAGGTTCCGACTGCAAGAGCGGGAACGTACCTATGTTCAGGAAACAGAAACTTTGTCGGTCAATGGCATCTTGTTATATGACCCTAAGGATATCGACCAAGTATACGAGCAAAGCCTGGAGGAAAAAGAAGATATTATCTGTCAAAAAGTTTCTCTAGATCTATTAGAAAAGCTAGGAGTCCGTCTATTCGACTTGTATGACTTTGATACGTTGCGAATAAAAGACCTATTTGAGAGGATTTTGCATCGCTCAGCTGATGAATTTGTCGGCAAATCTCAATTGCAAATCTCGACAGCTCGGAAATTTCTGGAACAATATCCGACTCTAGAACAGCAAGAAGCTCAGATCAAAACCACCTTTGAAAAGAGCAAGCCTTTTTTACGCTTTAGTTTAGAGCAAGCCCAATTAGGATGGGAAAATAAAGCAGAGAAACGTCAAACCCTAATTGGGATTCAGGGCGGCAATAAGCCTGTGGATGCCGCCATCAAAGCTATCTTACCCATGATTCGCCGTTCTGGCACCATCACAGATAAAGATATCCGTCCCTTAAACGATCCTCACCATATTTACTTCGTTAGAGAAGTCGGTGCTTTCCCCCTGCGAGTCATAGAAGGCATGGCAAAAATGCGCAATGTCTACCGCAATGTTTCCCAAACTGACAAAAATCCCCTGCACACCCATCAAGATTGCCGGCAGTTTCAAGACTTCATGCCTTCAACCCATGAGGAGGTACAAGCCAAGCAAAATCTACTTTTAGCGAAAGCCTTTGGTTTAATTGCTCAGCAGGAAAACCGCGTTACCGGCTTTGAGGAAATTCGCTTTTACTACCGAGATCAACAGACAGGAATCGACAAGATAGAAGCTCTGGGAGGCAATTGGGAGGAAGCCGAAGAAATGCTCTTGAGAGAACGAAATCGCAAGGTAAGAGACCTACTGGCGGATGCTCTTAAAGCGATTGGCGAGCAAACGACAACCAAACCACAGAAACAGGAACTCTATCAAAAACTAATGGCTTGTTTGCAGGAACTGGAAAATACCATACCAGGGGGCAAAGATCATTCAGATTATCAGAAGGCGGAATCAGCAATAGAAAACTACATCACGCAATATAGTCTGATGGTTGTCGAGTCACAATCTGCTAATACCTCAGCAACTCAAACCAAACCTATGTCCGCGACTAACCATAGTAATGAAGAGCTCGAAAAATTCCAAAAGCTAGTGGGAACTTGCTACCGCAATGGCAATCTCACATCCAGGGAATTAGAACTTATAGAAAGATTCCGCCAGAAATACAACATTACACCAGAAATAGCCGAGCAGATTATTGCTGAATTTGCGCCTCAACCCAAATCACAAGAAGCGATTGAGGAATATTCCCTAATGTATCGCGTTTTTTGGGAAAATGATGGCGCAATCGACCCAGAAGAGCAAGCCCAGTTACTGGAACTTCAAGAGGAACTCGGATTGACCAATGAACAAGTTACCAGGGTAGAAGATAGCATCCAAGCCGGAGTTAACTAACGGCGAATAAAAACCGCAATTTATGAGGTAATTATGAGTGATAATTTTCATGACGAATACGTTGAGTGTCCAAAGTGCGAGCACCAAAATCCTTTAAATCTTAGTAAATGTGAAATTTGCGGATATAAACTGAAAAAAGACTCAGTCTCTACCATCGCTTTTTTGGGTGTTAGTTTGGCGCTAATAGGGATTTTAGGAGGCGGATATTTCTCTATTAAAGATCAATTCTTTACGGATAAAACTGTGGCAGACTCTACTGTTACAGAAGATGTCAATCGCCGTGCCAGTGGCAAAATCAAAGTCTTAGGGGATACCTTCAGCGGATACTCAACCCTGCGCAGCACAGCATTACAAGAGGCTCTTAAGAAAAGCGGTATCACGCTACAATATGCTGATGAGTTTGACCAAGCGCAACGAGCTAAAGCTCTCAATCAAGGGCAAGCCGATTTGATGGTCACCACTCTCGATCAATTTCTCCAACATAAACCTCAAGGGAAAATTGTGGCGCTCATTGACCGGACGGTGGGAGCTGATGCGATTGTCCTCAACACCAGCGAGTATCCCCAACTCAAGTCCTTGATCGACTTGGAGAAGCTAGTTAAGCAAAAACAATCTCAGGGACAAAGACTCAAGATTGTCTTTGCCGGAGATACTCCCAGTGAGTTTCTGGCAACAGTACTCGATACCAAATTTGATAACTTTGACCTTGCTGATTTCGAGGTCGTACGAGTCAACGATGCTAGTGAAGCTTGGCAGCAGATGCAAGCTCCTCAGTCTAATATTGCTCTTGCTGTCCTTTGGGAACCTTTTGTAACAGCAGCGAGCAAACAAGGGAACACTATTTTATTGAGTAGTGCTGATGCTCCCAAAGTTATCGTTGACGTAGCTATTGCTTCTGAAAGTCTCTTGCAATCCAATCCTCAAATCGTACAAGAGTTCGTCGAAAACTACTATCGTCGGATTGATTCTTCAATCCAGAATCAAGCTATACTGACTCGTCAGATCGCCGAAGATGGCAATCTAAATGACTCAGAAGCCACCGCTGTGGTTGAGGGTATTCAGTTTTTTACCTCCGTTGAAGCGCAAGACTGGATGACTTCTACAAGCTTAGACAAAAGAATTGGCGCGATCGCGGGAATTTTGGCATTATCGGGTCGTATTGACGAAATACCTCCAGATTTCCAAGCTCTCTACACTGCTGATTTCATCAAATCTGCTGCTACCAAAACTAATAAGCTCATCGAAATGGTCAGTCTAGATAACCCAGAATTAGCAAAGCGATTAAAAGGAACTTCCGTTGCAGCTAGTAACTCCAACGCTAAAGTTTCTGAGGCTCAGGTTAAAAAAGGAGCTGATATTGGCAATGTTGCCGTCAGAGGTGAGGTAAAATTTGCCACGGGTTCTGCCCAATTAACCGAAGAAGGTAAACGAACATTGGACAAGTTAGCAGCAGATATTGGGGAATTTAACCCCACAACGATCGCGATCAAAGTTCAAGGTCATACTTCAAAAACTGGCGCAGCCAACTTTAACCAAAAGCTTTCACAGAATAGAGCTAGCGTAGTTGTGAGCTATCTCAAACAAAAACAGCTCTCCCATAAATTCCTAGCTGAAGGATTGGGTTTTTCTCAACCTTTGCCAGGAATAGACCCTAGTTCCACTCTTAACCAGCGGACTGTGATTCGCTTAGTTCGTCTTAGCTCTTGATTGGACTTGGGACAAAAAAAGCCAGGATCTTTATCGGCAATATTTTGTATTCATTACTTGACGTTTAAAAACTGGTCAGTGGTCAGACAGTCTACACCAATATTTGAGATGTCATAAATGTTTGCCTTTGCCACCTCTTCAGTTTGAGCTGCTGCGGCATCTGTTACGAGAGTTACCTGATAACCAAGGGAGACTCCATCATATATGGTCGCTCGAATACAGTTAGGATACTGTACACCACACACCACAATATTGCTAATATTCAGTCTTCTTAAAATAAAATCCAATTCAGTATTCATAAATCCACTGAAGCGATTTTTTACAATTCGATATTCTCCTTCAATTGGACTTAGTTCTTCGACAATATCACATCCTTTAGTTCCAGGCACACAGTAACTCTGAACATTTAAAAAACTCTGCCGTCTGGTTATTTCAATATCACTGCCATCTGCTCTATATTCTCTGACAACATGAAAAATAGGCCAAGCAGCACTACGAAAAAAGTTGAGGATTTTTTGGATATTGGGAACAATTGCCATTGCTCCAGCAACACACATTGGCGCACCAGGCAACACAAAATCATTCTGCATATCAATAATTATTAAAGCTGTTTTCTGTTCCATCTTTTTTCCCCTCAACCTTTTCTGCTTTCTCTACTATTCTCCAATTTAATCGAAAGCATTCAATCAGAATTGATATTAGGTCTTCGCCATTAAAAAAATACCAGTACCAATCATGACACTACCAGCAGTCATGTTCATTGCTTGCTTGGCTTTAGAGCTTTGAAAAAGAAATCTAGCCCGATCTGCCATATAGGCATAACCAAGCTTAACCCCACCTACGGCTAAAGCTGCGATCGCCATAATGATAGCTGTGTCAACAACAGACACACTAGATAAATCAAGAAAAGCCGGGAAAAAACTCAGATAAAAGATAATTGCTTTTTGATCGGCCAAAGTGATAGATAACCCAGTCAGCGGTACTCCGCCGTAAAACGACGGAGCCTGCGCTGACCGCATTCCGCGGTCAAAAAATTGGACAACCAAGATGATTCTTTAATTCCTTCAACCTTTACAGTCTTTGATTGCGATCGCGCTAATTCTATTCCTAACCATATCAGATAAGCACTACCAAAATATTTCACTAGGACAAACAGGCTATCCATCGTTTCAGCAAGAGCCGATAAACCGTAAATAGCTAATATTATGAATACAAAATCGCCAACTACTATCCCGATGACAGTCATCAGACCGTGAGAAAATCCAGAGGCAATTGATCTTGCTACCACTGCAAATACGCTAGGACTGGGGAGTAGAGCTAGAATAATCATCGCTCCCAACAATGCAGCAATACTGCTAAAGGTCATACTAATTTTGATCGATAATTTTCTACTATCAACAGCGACACTAGTGGACGTGGGCGTAAATAAGAATACCATTCAAAAAAGCTCAAAAGCTTGATAGTAAAAACTTTTGACTTTTGACGAGCGACCCTGCTGCTTCGTAAGCAGCTAAGGAACGCGCGAGTTTGACTTTTGACTTCCCCTCCTCGGAGGGGTTAGGGGTGGGTGACTTCCGCGTAGCGGCACTAGTTTTGCCCATCCTTTACTATACTATTGTCTACCTACTGATTTCTGAAACCAATGAAATATATTTGTGTATTTTGCGGTTCTAAAATGGGCAACCGCGATGTCTATAAGCTAGCTGCTCAAGCTATGGGAAAAGCGATCGCGTCACGAGGGTTAAACTTAGTCTATGGTGGATCAGATGTCGGATTAATGGGAGTCATCGCTGACACAGTTTTAGAAAATGGTGGTGAAGTAATTGGGGTAATTCCAGAGTTTTTTATTAGTCAAGAAGTAGCCCATGAAAATTTGACCAAACTCCATATTGTTAAGTCGATGCACGAACGTAAGGCTTTAATGGCAAACTCAGCCGATGCTTTTATTGCCATGCCTGGTGGTTATGGAACTTTAGAAGAATTAGCTGAAATTATTACTTGGGCGCAGTTAAATTTACATAATAAACCTATCGGAATTCTTAATATTGATAATTATTATAAATCTCTCTTAGAATTTTTTAATAAGTCAGTAAATGAAGGGTTTTTAAGCACAAAACTTCGTTCACTAATTTTAGAAGCTAGCGATCCTAATAGTCTTCTGGATTTAATACAAAACCACTCTTCAATGTTTTGAAACTAATAATTATGATTGATAAACTCGAAAACTTTCCAAAAGGCCTAATTGATATCGCTATTGAAGATAAGAGTAAAAGTTGTTCTAAACAAGCTTTAACAGTAAAAAAGATAAACAATAAGCAAGATATCTAAGGAAATATAGCACAAGTAAAAAATTATAATTAAAAAGCTCCAGAATGGATACTAGAGAATATTATCCAGAAAATAATCGAATAAAAGTTTTAAATAGTTTAGTAGAATTTCTAGAACCTCTAGATTTACTTTCAGATAAATTAAAGAAACTATCTTGGGACTATAGTTTTCGTAATCTTTCCAAGTCATTCCAGAAAAACTTAAGGTTCGATCTTGTTTTAAAAGATGATTGATATCTATTGGTAATTTGTCATCTATTAACATAACTACATAAACTTTGTTTTAATTCCTATTTTAGAATAAAGCTAATAATGTACGGCTACCCTAGAAAAGCTAGCTTAGAGCTCATCGCGAAGCGATTTTAATCCTAAATGAATGAAATCCGAATTATTTTAGTTGAACCCGCAGGAGCATTAAATGTAGGATCGATCGCGCGGGTAATGAAGAATATGGGATTATCCAATCTGATCTTAGTCAATCCCAAATGCGATCGCTTGTCAGAATCAGCTCGGCAAATGGCAGTTCATGCAATTGATATCCTAGAACAGGCCCAGATTGTCCCTGATTTACCCCAAGCCTTACAAGGATGCCAAAGAGCTATGGCGACAACTGCTCGTTCTCGCGCCCTCGCTACTAAGCTAGAATCGCCGAAATCAGCTCTTGCTTGGCTCATAGCGGACAATATCACTTCTGCTCTAATTTTTGGGCCTGAAGATCGAGGATTAAGTAATCAAGAACTCAATTATGCCCAGAGATTCGTGGGTATTCCTGCTAATCCGGTTTATCCCTCCCTGAATTTAGCTCAGGCCGTAGCCGTCTGTGCCTACGAACTTTATCAACTTTCCTTGTCCAAGGATATTGACAATCCCTCAGGCTGTGTTACCTTACAGGCAAGAGAATCAGATAATCTGAACTCTGTTTTGGGGAATGATGCAACCATAGAAACCTTGGAAGGCTATTATGCTGACCTAGAATCTTTACTATTAGATGTTGGTTATCTATATCCCCATACCGCAACAGCTCGAATGGCAAAATTTAGACGTTTATATAATCGTGCTAATTTGACCAAAGAAGAAGTCGCCATGCTTCGCGGAATTATACGACAAATTAAATGGGCAATAAATAATGCCAATGGTGGAGAGTGAGTAAATAAAATAAATCAATTAAGAGGAGAAGCCAGCCGTGAATCTAGAAGTCCCATCTATTCCTTTTTTTGCTTCGTCTAACAACAAGGGTTCAGTTGCTGAGATCAAATCTTCTCGTACTCCTCCAAATTCTAAACAGAATCGCCATCGGAAAAAAAATCGGCGTTCCCGACGAGGATTACTCGGTTTTTTGTTTCCCAAAAAATCTAAAGCTAAAAGCGGTGCGTCAGCGAAGCGTCTACCGCGTCGCCGACAGGGGAAAGGCTTGTCCTTATTATCCCGCGGAGAAGGGACGAATGGGGAGAACGCGCACCAAGAGTCAACTCGTAGGAAAAAAATCGGCCCCACTTCTGCTTCTCAATTACCTCCGGTTGTCAAGAATGCTGGCTCTGCGTCCCAGTCTAATCAGCCGAGAGTTAACAATTTGCCCGACCCTAAAGAACCAATATCCCTAAGTTTGCTGCCTCCTCCATTGGCGATCGCAACTCGCTTAATCGTTTTAACTATAGGAGTAAGCACGCTTCTTGGTTCATTAATTGCGATTTCCTATTCGCTGAAAACTGTGGAACCCGTCGAAAAAGCGATCGCGATTGAAACCGTAGCTCCTTCGGATCAACAAGAGCTTGAAGAGCTATTTTCGATGATCTCTTTAGGCAACGAAATTCCTGCATTACAGGATAAATTCTCAACTTTAACAGCTAATTATTCCCAACTTGAAGCAGGAATCTATGTAGTCGATCTTGATAACAAAAATTATGTTAACCTGCGCGGCTCTAATGTCTTTTCCGCAGCCAGCACCATCAAAGTACCTGTTTTAGTAGCATTTTTTGAAGATGTTGATGCTGGTAAAATTCGCCTCGACGAACCATTAACTGTCGCCAAAGAAGTTGTTGGTGGGGGTTCGGGATATATGCAATATGACAAACTCGGCACTAAATATAGTGCCTTGCATACGGCTACCGATATGATTCGAGTTAGCGATAACACTGCAACCAATATGTTGATTGAGCGTATGGGCGGCGCGGATGTTTTAAATCAACGCTTTGCCGACTGGGGCTTGAATCATACGGTGATTCGCAATCCTTTACCTGATTTAACAGGGACTAATACCACTAGTCCTGAAGATTTGGGGAATTTATTGATTAAGGTTAATCGAGGAGATCTCATTTCTTTGCGTTCTCGCGATCGCTTATTAGAGATTATGAGAAAAACCAGAACTCGTACCTTACTGCCTCAAGGTTTAGAAGAAGATGCCACCATCGCCCATAAAACCGGAGATATTCGTTCTTCATTAGGAGATGTGGGTATTATTGACATGCCTAATGGCAAACGTTATGTTGCTTCAGTATTAGTTAAACGTCCTGCTAACGATCCCCAGGCCAAAATCTTAATCCAAAAAATTTCTCGGACTGCCTATCAGCATTTGAAATTTTACAATGATCGCCCCTTTATCTCAAGTTCAGAGGAAGAATAAGTACGTCTGGTGTGAATTAAATTGAGGTTAACATCTTAAAAAGGCTATTAGCTGTTAGCCCTTAGCCTTTTAAGATAAAGCGTCTATTATCATTGAAAAAAAGCTCAAATATATTGATAGCTATTTGCTGTTATCTATAAAATAATTAGGGAACAAAGGAATCGATTTGTTTGATTGATTCTTCTTGCTAAGAGTTTAGGTGATTTCCAGAAATATTTTTACCAGGTTTTGATCAGATTTATCATTTACCTGTAAGAGTACATCGCGATGCGCCCCTACTCTTATTACCTATGAATTCAATATAATTTGTTAGTTTGTTTTGATTTTGTAATCTGTTGTGCTGTGTTGCTCTAACCTATCAACAATATCTGCGCCCATTATTAATAAACTATCGTTGTAAAACTAACACCAAAAGCTTGAAAGACTTGAATTATGGGGAAAGAATAACTAATTTTAAAGCAAGTTATTGCTGAGTTTGAGTCACCGTTACACCGCCGTAAAAGCGGTGCGACCCCGGTCGGGTTCCCCGACCTAGGGAACGCGCACCAAGAGGCGACGGTGCCTGCGGTGACCGGTGTTCCCCGGTCAGTCTCAGCAGATGAAAACAGCTCGTAATCATTCTGAGAGTAGACGAATCGATTTGTATCCGCAAACAAAAACCTGCCCCCAATGCCATCAACCATTCAAAGAGAAATACCACAAACAAAGATGGATCGTTAAGTTAAGCGGAGAATTAAAAGTAGTAAGTCTGACCTACCTTATATTCTCAATTAATGTGGGTCGAAAAATACCATTATTTCGGGTCGTTACAGCTAACGATAAATCTAGCACAGACAACAGCGGTCAGTTAACTTTAAAGAACCAAGTTCAGTAAAAATACGGAAATAACCAAACCCTTGAGCAATATTAATTAACAACTCTTCTTCATATTTGGCTCAAACGATCTGTTGTTTTTGGGATTTTTCTTCTCAATAAAATTACTGATTTTTGTGAAAACTACTGTGGTTATCTTTAGTGATATTCAATTAATTTAATATTAACGACCTGATTCATGAAATATTATATAGTATAACGATAATGTTACAACGATTAATTACAGCAACATTACTTGCATTTACAGCGACTTCGGCACAAGCTTTTACTGTAACAATAGAAGACCCAACCGTTCAAAGTTCTCCTATAACAAACGATGTATTTATAGTTGATTTTAACAATCAAACTTTAGGCAATAATGGATTTAGTCTAAGTAATGGCGATATTAGTTATACCTATAGTGATGAATTGGCAATTACCGAATCAAGCGAATGGGGTGGGGCCAACTCTTCTCAATTTATTGCTAATTCAACTTTACCAGGTGAGCCAGGAAATTACAAAATATCAATTAATCAAAAGCAAAAATACTTTGGCTTTTGGTGGTCGGGAGGAGACCCTTACAATAAAATAACTTTTAAAAATAATGGTAATGTAGTTGCAGTTCTGCAAACAGACGATATCGTAAATCATATTAATAAAATCGATGATGTTGCTCGGCAATCTGATTATAAGGGTAATCCCAATGGTGGTAATACTCAATGGAGTTTGGAGGAAATTTATGCTTTTGTTAATGTATTTTTTAACAATAATGGTGAAGCATATGATGAAATTGTGGTTGAAATTATGCCCAATGATACAGAAGCAAGATTTGAATCAGATAACCATACCTTTTCTGTAGCAGAACAAGCAATATCAGGAACATTAGTTATCGATGTACCTCCAGCCATTGTTTATAGTGACTAGAAAAATCAGCAAATTTAGCTTCAAGAAAGATGAATATTCATATTATCGATGCGGAATCGGGTCTGTGATTGCTGCGTCCTACATCGGTTTGACGATGTAACAGTTTTCTTTAAAAAGAGATGGTCATCTCTTAGCTGCTTCCTCATTGAGAGTTTTGGTTGTGACCTCGTGATACTAGAAAAAGACGAGCTGCGCTAACTTCCCAATTTTTCTGTAGCTTGCCGAGAGTACGTTGTCTGAGAATTTTTGTATTACGTGCATCGCGATACCTAGGTTACTCATCGCCTAATTAAGTTGTTTAGCTAGTATATAGTAGAAGTACAAGTGTTGGTGTATTTCTGCTATCGGGGCTATTAATCAAACGGAACTTTTTTCAACTATGGATATTGATTCAATATTAAAACAACTAGCGACACAACAAAGCGATTTTAATGCCAGTCAAAATAGCAGTTTCTTAAAAAATCGACAACTTAAAAAATTTAATTGGGTCTGCGCTGTCGGTCAACACAAAGATGTTTGGGATTATATGATAATTGACACTTTTGATAACTGTCTTAATTTTGCCTGGGGGGTTCTGCAACACGAACTTAATTGGCACAAAAATCAGTTCAAAAGTAAGTTAAAAAAGAATAAAGGGTATATCGGCCAATTTGCTGAAATCAAGAAATTACCTCAAAAAATCCAGTTAAGTCCCGGGTTAAGTATCGCTGAAGAGATAATTATTTTTGACCATCCCGAAGAAACTCATGTCGGACTGAGCAAGCCAGTTTATGCTGCTCTGAGTCCTGGTTCTCCTGCTCTAATCTTCGGCCATGACATCTTTAAAGGCTTGAGCGAGCAAAAAATCTTAAATCAATTGGCACAATGGAAAAATCTCAATTTTGGGGGTCACCAATATCATCCAGAAACCGCTCTAGAAAGTATCAAATCCCTGCAGCTATCTAACTATCCTGTTATTGTGACTTCTAGTCCGTTTATTTTGGCAAAAATCTACTGGGAAGGTTTAATTGGTTTCTTTGTTCCTAGCCCGCTCGCCTTGGTTTCTAATCCACAGAGAGGAGAACCAGGAGGAATTATCAGTGAACTATATAATTGGTTAGCACCTTGTCCCAAAAGATTATATTTAATCGAGGAGAAATTAAAAAGATTTTGTGAGAATGGTTACTATGAAGAAACTAGTGGCTCTACAGAATATTTGTTCAATGTTCTTCAAAAATTGTCAGCTCACTGTCAAACATTATCTACTAATTTGACTCACATCACTGTGGACAAAAAAGCAACCGGTCATCAAATAGTCAAGATAGTTAAGAAACATCACGAATCAAATTAAGATTGAGAAGACAATTGCCCCTCTTTATACTTTATAAAGCACTAAAATCTTTAACTTGCATAATTCTGACGCTTAATCCCTATATATTATATAGCTTGAAAGCTTCTGGCAAACTCGATATTTGTCAGCTTATTTACAATTAACTTAAGGAGCCAAGTCATGAATAGTAATGATCAAAATTTAGGGAAACTTAGTATAGAGCAACAATTTAAGTTAGCAGTTTTGAAAAAAGAAATCGAGAGTATGCCCTTAGAACAAACTAAAGAATATTTGGTGGAAGCCTTTCGTCAAATGATGGTTAAAGATAATTTGTGCCGAGATTTATTTAAAAAATGTTATCTCTAAATAATTAACGTCAAAAGTCAAAATTTTCTGACGGAAAGTCAAAATTCAAAAGTCAATTAATTCCCCCGAAAAAAGAAGATAAAAAACTAATCATAGCTATACTTTTAGTCTATTCTGTTAATTTTTTAGTTTCTGAATAGTCTTTTGATAATTAATAAGATATCTCTTGTCGTAAATTAATAAAGCGAAAGGTTCACTGCTTGCGTTCTGCAAAGCAGATCTCTTCGAGATCGCGTTTTTGCTAATTCTGTTATGTTAAGAAAAAAGATCCCCTTGGCAATGTGGAATAATACATAAAATACTATTAAGTAAGATCTAGTATTTCACCAAGTTAATAGGTCAAGAGCAAAAGACGAAGTAGAGGAACAATGACAAGGATCTTCATTAGTCACAGTCATTCAGATGAGGCGATCGCTTATAAGTTGGTTACTTTTCTCTTGGCTGCTCTGAGGCTAGAAGACGAAGACATTTTATGCACCTCAAATCCCGATCAAGGATTGTCCTATGGTTCCTCCTCAATAACCGATCAGCTCAAAAATCAACTCAAAAACTCAGAAGCTCTGATTGTATTGATTACTGCTGATAGTCTTCACTCAGCTTGGATTCCCTTTGAAGCTGGCTCTTTCTGGACAACAGATAAAACAATTATTCCTATTTTAGGGCCTGGCTTAACTCAGAATGATTTGTCTGGGCCACTCAAAAGCTTTCTCAGTATTCCAATAGAAGTTGAAGATGCAGAAGACAAGCTAAATAATGCTATTAACCAACTAGTTAAAAATCTCAATCTCCAACAAAAGGTAAATAAAAGACGAAATAATACATTACGAGAATTTGCTAATTCTCTTAGAGCTTGGCAGTCTAAACGACCTGCGATTGATCTATCACAGCAAGAAGAAATTGAAGAGTTAAAAGCTCAAATCCAAGAATTAGACCAATCTTACAATAAGCAACTTGAAGAAATAGAAGCAACTTCTCAAAAAGAGAAGAAAAAACGACGGCAGCTCAATAGAAGACAGTTTTTGAAATTGGCAGGTTGCGGAGGTGCAAGCTTGGTGACAGTAGTGGTAGCCAGTAAGATTTTTCCTTCCAGTCCTAAGCTTCAGAGTTCTACTTTTAAAGTAATCACAGTAGATTCAAAAGCAACAATTACCAACCTCAGCTCCCATGAAGCGGAGTTCTTTGAGGAGGACTTGGGGAATGGTGTAACCCTGAAAATGGTTTCTATTCCTGGTGGTAAATTCTTAATGGGAACAGAAGACGAGGAAATAGAGAGACTTGTGAAAAAATTTGATAGGGAGGGATTTAAAAGAGAAAAACCACAACATGAGGTGACGGTTCAACATTTCTTTATGGGGAAATTTCAGATCACTCAAGCACAATGGCAAGCAATCGCCTCTCTACCTAAAGTTAAACAAGACCTCAAACCTGATCCTTCTCACTTCAAAGGGGAAAATAATCTACCAGTAGAGCAAGTTTCTTGGGATGAGGCAGTAGAATTTTGCGAAAGATTATCGAACCTGACAAAAAAGGACTATAGATTACCGACTGAAGCGGAATGGGAATATGCCTGTAGATCAGTGATAACTCATCAGTCATCAGTTAACAGTGAAGAGTTGACAGTAGAAAAATGGAATGAGAAATATCATCAGCCATTTTACTTTGGAGAAACGATTACTAGTCATTTAGCTAATTATGCAGGAAGTTCTATCTACGCTAGTGAACCAAAAGGAGAATATCGAAAAAAAACTACAGCAGTAGGTAGCTTTACGCCTAATGCTTTTGGTTTATATGATATGCATGGAAATGTCTGGGAATGGTGTCAAGATGATTGGCATGAAAACTATGCGGGTGCGCCAGTTGATGGTACTGCATGGTTATCTAGCAATGGTAATATAAAAGTAATACGCGGTGGTTCATGGGTCTACAATCCTTATTACTCCCGCTCAGCGTGTCGCGACCTCAATTCGCGCGACGACCGCTTCAACAGTGTCGGTTTTCGTGTTGTCTGCGTCGCCCCCAGGACTACATAGCACTTTTCCCCTTTTACCCTCTCTTGGTGCGCATTCCCAAGCCAGTCCGTTGCGGGGGTTCCCCCCGTTGTAGGAACTGGCGTTTGCGTCTTACGCCGCCCTAACCCTAAAGGGTACACCTTCGGATAAGGATACCGCTTCGCATAACGCGGGGTCGCACCGCTCTTGCCCTTTCGCGCGCAAAAAATAGCTTATATTACTTATTTAATACAATAATACTATGAATTAAAGAATTCCCAATTATTCAACCAGCTAGTATTTGATTAAGATAGCTTAGGGAGGAAAAGTGAATGTCAAAAGTCAGCGTTGAGGAAGCTGTTCGTAACCTCAAAGCTTTTTTAGAGCAGGTTGCAGCAGGAGAAGAAATAATCATAGTCGAGCAAAACAAACCAGTTACCCGTTTGGTTCCACCATCAATTGAGGAGGAAATATTCGCCGATATGAAACAATTTCGTGAATCTTTATCTCTTAAAGGTGAGTCTTTGAGTCAAACAGTAATTAGCGCACGTCAAGAGAAGCGATATTGATTTATCTTGATACTAGCGTTATTGCTCCTTTTTACTGGTCAGAAGCTCTCAGTAATACAGTATCGCGTAGGTTGGGTTGCACGCAGTAAAACCCAACAACAATCAAATAAAGAATTTTGTCAATCTTCTTCGATAATTTTGATGTTTATGCATTGATATTGTTACCTATTGCCTCCCCTGAAGATTTGAATTTAATATTCACTATGAATTATTTGTTATGGCAAGGTTTGAAATCCAGCTTGAACAAAGTGATTATCTAAGCTTAAAGCTGTAGAAATGTTACGATTTGCCATGACGATAAATGATAAACAATCAGTAAGAGAGTAAGATTTATCTTGATATTTTTGAAAGTATTGCCAACCTTGATTAAATAAGTGGCGATTAATTTCAATTAGTTCTATATAGTGAACCTCTCGCTCTTATTGTGAATTAATACAGCAATTAATTTAATTTATTTTTACTTTTTAAAAGACTATCTTTTTGTGATTATAATAGCTCATCACAATATAATCAAAGTAAATTTCCAATAAAATTTTGTCAATAACGCCAGAACAAAGATTGACTCAGATGGAAAAGCTGTTAGAAACTACGATTAAGCTTACCCATAAAAATACTCAAAAAATTGATGCTAATACTGATGCGCTCTCAAATTTAACAGAGAAACTTAATAACTTGACAGATCGAGTTGATACACTAACACAACAAATGGGAAAATTAACGAATATTTTTATTGATTACATCGGTGTAATTCGAGAAATGTAAACGTCTGACGCCGTCCTAAAGGATAACGCCTACGGTGTACACAGAAGTCATGCCTTAACTTATCTGTTTGGTTTGACAATGGATCTTGCCCCCTAAATCCCCTTCCTCGCGCGTTCCTTTGTCCAGAACACGGAGCTGGATAAACGGATTACAAATTCCGCAGGTTCGCTCGTCAATTCTGGGGGACTTTGAAATCTTATTCCCCCTACTCGCGCGTTCCCTTGCGCCTTTCGTCGGCGCGGGGTCGAGACCCTTCGGGTAGAGCTACGCAAGCGCCAAACTTGGGGGGCTAGGGGGGCTAGATTCATTATTTTGAAATTGATCATAAGATCTGTGTACACCGTAGCCTAAAGGATAACGCAGGGTCGCTCGTCAGGTTAAAGGATTACAAATGAAAAATCGCCGAATTATTGAAAGAGAGTTTGAGAAGACGAATTGTAATCATTAAAAAAGAATTAGCTTTTTCTGCGTCATAGCCATAATTTCGCTGAGTTTCAATTGGATATTATCAATAGCTCCTAGGCGGTATTTTGCTACTTAGTTAGCTAACAACCGATTTTCTGTTGCAGCAGTATAATGTAACTTCTTTTGGGATTGGAAGCAAAAGAAACAAAAAATTTAGGAAAATTCTCTAATGCCAGCTAGTAATAGAATAGCCACCTGTATTGACTTACTAATACTAATATTAGCATTGGCGTTCATGATGTATGGCATTGGCAATTATGGCTTGTACGAGCCCCATGAAAGTCATTTTGCGATGGTAGCCCAGGAAATGTTGTTACGGGGTGACTGGATTACTCCCCATCTCAATGGCGCTCCCTATCTTAATAAACCACCTCTGTTATACTGGCTAATCGCGATCGCGACAACTATTTTTGGCAATACAGAATTTGCTGCTAGATTACCTTTAGCTTTAGCTGGTTGGTTGGGAATAGTTATTGTTTGGCAATGGAGTCGTCAGTTATGGGGAATTGAAGCCGGAAGAATCGCAATTGTCATGTTGTCGGTATCTTTGGGTTGGTTTATTTTTTCCCATCAACTTTTAATCGAGGTTTTACTGGCAACTCTGCTGATCGCCAGTAATTATTTTTTATGGAAATTAATTACTAAACCTCAATCTGTAGTGTATTTTTTGGGGTTTTATAGCTCTGTAGCACTTTGCTTTTTGGCTAAGGGATTGATTGGAATTATCTTTATTAGTTGTGGCTATTTTGGGTTAGCAATTATCCATCGTCGCAAGCGAATATTGAAGCGAACTAAATTGCTCTTTGGTATTTTATTAATCTTGGCTTTAGTTCTCCCTTGGGCGATCGCAATTGAAAAAAATAACCCTGGTTTTTGGCATTATTTTATGGTAAATGAACATCTCAATCGTATTTTTGATTGTCGTTTACCTGATGACTATAAAGTTTCTAAAATTAGTGCTTTAGGATATTTAGGGATTACCGCAGTTTGGTGTTTACCTTGGAGTTTATTTTTACCTACTACTCTTAAGTTTACTTGGCAACAATGGCAACAAACAATTACTACCCAGAAAATAATTACTGCTAAAACTAACAAGGATGCGATTATTATACTCGCGATCGCTTTTTTATTACCGATAGTATTTTTCCTGCCTCTTTCGTCCCGTCTGCTCTATTATGGCATCCCTGCTATTCCTCCCTACATAATCCTCTGTGCTGGATTTTATAGTCAATATTTGATGACTAATAATCGTCAAGGTAACTGTAAATATTTATCAGGAATCACAAAAAAATTACATGATTTAAAATATCCCCGAAGTAAAAGTTATCTAATTTATGGATTGTTATTTATTTTTATCGGACTAGTTTGTAGTTTAATGATTATTTTTCTAACTGATTTAAACAAAAATTTACTAGGTCTTAATTCTGATTCTCCCTTAATAAGTATTATCATAGTGATCGCAATTACTTTTGCTTTAGGCTGGCTAATTTCAGGGATTGCCATACTACAAAAAAACTATCCCTTATCGCTAAATACTTTAGTTATTAGTTTCGTGATTATTTATATTGCTATTACTATTATTTGGGGATTTCATCAATATATTCGTTCTAGTAAAAATTTAGTAAAAATTGCTGAAAATAATCTGAGAATAGATACTCTTTGGATCTTCGAAGGTTCGCGAGAAATTGGAGCAGCAGCAGGAATCAGTTATTATCTCAATCAAGGAAAAAATTATACTAAAACTAGAATATTTATTGATAACATAGCCAGACTTCCTAAGGGATGGTTATTAGGCAAAAATAATCAAGTTTATCGTAATGTTTTAGTCTTAGAAGATGGCGGTAACAACCGTCTTCCTCCTCAATTTCCAGGGAAAAAACCCCATTATCTAATTACCAAACAACAATTACAAACTTATTGGAAAAGCGATCGCCCTATAGTTTTTGTGACAGACTTTTTACGTCAGCCCAAAAATCCCGAAGATTCTTTAAACACCAATTTACCTGTAGCTTCAGGAAAACCATTATTTGTTATTGGTCAACGGCGAGTATATGGTAATCGAGCAACAAAAAAAATCTTGCTTTTAAAGGAAAGGGCAAAGAGACAAGAGACAAGGAGTAATTAATTTTGTTGAGGTACATGTCTGGGTTTTAAGATGAATTTAATTCAAATTTATTTACAAAGTAAATGTCAATTGAACTAATTACTGTGATTGCAGGTGTTATCATCACCTGGTTAATATTTACATGGTTTATTAAAGTATTTCAGGCTAGTTTTAAAACTGCTTTAACTATCGCTATAATTCTATTCTTTTTACAAATGTTTTTTGGGATTAGATATCAAGAAATTTGGCAAGAATTAAGTAAACTTGTTCAAGACTTGCTGATAAAATTCATTAATTAACTACAAGGAAAATACTGGCTTAACTTGAATACGGGCTTCTAATATCTGTTGGACAACGGTATCTACTGCTTTGAGATCTGTCCAAGGACTCATAATAAAAGATTTCAAAGCTCCAATAGGCAAGCCATTAGCATAGCGTGCATAGCGGTAAGTAGACGTCCAAGATAAGAGTACTCCTTCACCCCGCATTGCTCGCTCATGGACGAGTTGAGAAATCTGCTGGTTATAAGCGTTGTGCTGCTGCAATTGGGCGTGATAATTAGGATCGTTAAGTTCTCGCTCAAAGGCTGATTCGGCATCTATACCATCAGGATAAACTCGAAATAATGTTACTGGGCCATAATTATAGTCGTTGAGAACTTGAATAAAGGGACAAGCCTCTAAACGCTCTCGCAACATCTCTGCCATTTCAACGATATGACCAATTAAAACTCGATAACCTTGCTTACCAAATAAGTGGATGTTGGCCACTGCTGCTAAGGGACTGGCACCAGAGCGAGAGCATTCCAAAGTGTAGTTTCCCGGATGATAATGACCAAAATGATATAAATAAGGCATTTGTTCTGATTCACGACCGATCAGCATCAAATCTTGACGTTGCTTAACCAGAAAAAGACTGGAAATATAAGGGACATAACCTGTCTTGTGGAAATCAATACCTAAACTATCGGCGAGATGGAGACTGTTAATATGTTGTAAAGAATCTTGCAGCGAGCGCAGAGTTCGTGAATGAAAACCCAGAGGATTATTGTCAAAATCATAATCCCGAAAGACAGTCCAAGCCCAACCGATAACTGAGTCGGCATGAATCCAAGGCGGCTGTTCTAAATTATATTCTTTGACCAAGCGATCGCGTAATTGTGCGATCGCAGCCAGATCGTCAATCCCAAAGGCATCTGTAGATCCTAAGGTAGCTAGAATAACTGCCACCTTTTCTCCTGTGTCAAATGCTTGTCTCAAATATTTTTCTAAGGCGATAAGAGACATTTCATTATCGCGGGTGGTGGGAATTGTTACCAGATTTTTAGTACCTAAACCCAGCCAACCAGCCACGTTGAGACGAGTATAGTGAGAGGCGGCTGAAGCGACAATTTTTACATCTTCGCGAATCCCCTCTCTCATGGTTTGACCACCGAGGATTTTTTCAATTCCCAGTTTACAGCCATATAACAGTGTTCCTGTGCCGCCAAAAGTAAACACGCCACCAGATTGTTGGGAATCGTAACCAATCAGATCGGAAAGCATGGCTATAGCATCAATTTCTGCCTCAGCAAAGCGAGCTGAAGTTTCATCTTCGATAATATTGGGGTTATAAATTGCAGCGGCGATAAAAGCGGTGATACTGGGAATTGTGGGAGAGGAAACTACATTAACTTGGGCATTGGGATGGGCCCAGACAATCATTCCCTGACAGTAATCGACTAACAGTTGGGTAACTGTTTCCACTGACTTCATTTCTGTGGGAAAGCACTGGCTAAGTCTAGACTCATAGGATTTTTCCTGGCGAATTCCCAACAGAGGTTTAGCAGATTTCAAGCGATCAATGCGATCTAAAAAATTAGACATGGTATGGGCGAAGTAGCCATCCATAATTGGGTTAGATACGGGTGCAGGAAAATAAGTTTTCAGATGCTCCAGTATCTCCTGATAATATTGCCTGATCCTAAATTGTTTCATCATGCAATCCTCCTTTGGGAGTCATCAACCCCAACCTCGGTGATTCTTAATTTCTTGATCTAACCTATTTCACATTTCATGAAGTCTAGTTACTTACTTTTATAGTAAGTGATTTACCTTGATCCCTAAAAATAAAAGTTATTTTTCTTGTCAAAAATAATACATTTGCTGGGAATTAATTCACAATATAGATAGGGAGGTTAATATCTTGCTGTGCTACTTAAGCAATGACCGTCTTCAATTTCAATAGATCCCAAAGGAGGCTTTTATGTTTAAGAAAATTTTAGTAGCGCTGGACAGTTCTTCCATGAGTGAACTAGTCTTTGCCAAAGCACTATTCTTAGCCAAACAAAACCAAGCACGTCTCATGCTGTTACATGTGTTATCAGCTGAGGAAGAAGACAGTCCTATGCCTCTACCTCCTGAAGTAGGCAATCCTTATTGGACTACAGTGAGTGAAGTCACCTTAGAAAGTTGGCTCAAGCAATGGGAAACTTATGAAAGTGAATGCTTGAAAAAATTACAAAAATTTACAGTTAAAGCACATCAGGCAAACGTAAATGCTGAATTCCGACAACTCCCTGGCAGTCCTGGTCGCACTATCTGTCACTTGGCTTGGAGTTGGCAAGCAGACCTTATTATAGTTGGCAATCGTGGTCGTTCGGGACTCGGAGAGCTATTGTTAGGTAGCGTTAGTAATTATGTACTTCACCATGCTCCCTGCTCAGTTTTGACCGTGAAAAATTATGTTCAAGACAAAACTAAATCCCTCGATACTCAAAAAACTTAAATTTTCTGGAAAATGTAATTCTGTATACAGACAAAAATTTATTTTTAATAATCAGATCGCTTAAGATCCAAGTAAGATTGACAATAAGAGAGTTTTCGTTGTGATTAAAATTTGTCCTAGGAATTGAAGTGTCTTGTCTGAATAACCAACGATTAGCATCGCAAGTAAAGTCAAGGATGAGCAATTATGCGATCGCACTGAGACAAGTTAATTACGGATGGCACAACTAAAACCAATTTATGTTGATCTCTCGTAAGTAATAGTATTGGGTTTGTCTCGCCAAAAAATACTAGTGAATCTGGGCGTGAATAACCGTACTATTCAAATTAGGAATAAAAAGGGAGATTCATAACATGATTGCGAAGCAAGAACACAAGAACTTTTTTATATTTGACTATTTTTTGGATGGAGAATTTCTCAAGTGGGAAGAAGTCGAAGTTGACTGTCCCGCTTGTGGAGAAGTTTGCTCAATTATTCTCGACGACGGAACTGAGATCCATCCCAAAGTTGTCGAAACAGAAAAAATCAGTGAAGACGAACTCAGAATCTATCTATCTTCCAAAGGATAAGAAATAAGGGTGATTGCCGACAAAGACTCTATCAGAATTATTGTTGCTAGCGGTTCGTTAGAGCGGACTCGTAAAGTAATGCTTCTCAAATACTTGTCTAACAAACCCCTCTATCTTCTCTACTTCCTTTTACCTGAAACTTCCCTACTTCTTCCCGATTTAATCCCGACTTATTCTCGATCCCTACCTAAATTAGAAGAATAGTTAACAAGCCGGAACATCAGGAGATTTTAATCATGCAACTTCGTTACCGCGGGACTACTTATCAAGCAGTAAATACAGTTGGATTAGTTGGATTAGGATTTACTGTTAGATTTTTGGGTCAAACTTATACTTTTCGCCCAAAAAATATTCAGACTCCCAAAAAGTCTGATTTATATAAATATCGGGGTGTTATTTATCAAAAATAAAGGGTCATCAATAATCCCAATCAAGGAAGTTGCATATTTCAATATCTAAGAATTAAATCGTTACAAAGTCTCCAAGGTCTTGACATATCTAGCTTGTGAGATATTTATGGGTTTTGCGATCGCGAAGTACCTATCAGCGATCTCAAAGAGATCCGCAAAGCGGGGCGCAAATTGGAATAGACCACTATTTATTGGTCGTTAGTGAATTATACCGACAACAGCAATAGAGGTATTAAAATCAAACCAATCGCATTGATGCTCGCATAGTTATATCAAATTAAATAATGTTGGCGAAACATACAATTTAGGTAGGGGTTTGGCAGTGCCAAACCCCTACTCATCTTCGTTGCGCGTTCGCGATTCGGATTAAGGAAATCAATTTGCACCCTTCGGGAGCGCGATTCTGAGGTTTCATCATTGTGAAAAATAAGATATTGACTAATAATTATTCGGATTTTATTGTCTGTTTTAGCCCGCTAAACTATTATTTAAGCCATATAAATACTATTATCTTGCGATATTTAGCTGATTCCAATTAGCCGATTGACTGATAAATATTCAGTAATGTTTCCCTTGTTTAAATCGATTTTAAAGCTCTAATATTTATTTATACAACAAGTTACTCATTTAAGAAATACTTTTTGAAGATTATGAATAATGAAATTTTAGTTACTCTAGCTGCGGTTTTAGTTCCTGTGGTGGGATTTTTCACTCCTGGAACCATCAGATTAGATATCGCTTTGGGTGCAGATATGGCTCTAATCCTAATTGTTATAGCAATTTATAGCAATGCATATTAAACATAACGGTAGAATATCTACTATCTATTAGTTACTGGTTACTAAGTAGGTAAACACATTTATTTGTATATTTTTCAAATGTAATAATAAGTGGCTTTCTCCTCCTCCTTCCCCTGTCTAATAATGCACAATTAATTTTGCTCAGGTACTTAGTGTCGCTGCACGGAAGTAATAAGTAAGAAACTTGATCAAAAAAAACGCCAACCGAGACTTTCTTGATCAAAGCCCAAAGTCTTTCAGTTCCAACGTTTTTTTTCGTTCATTAAGTTTATCTAAATGCTTACAATATTGTAATTTTACAACTTAAGATGAACTCTACTGGCATACTTCTATTTTGCTTGTGACAAGTATTGTAATGCACTAGTAAACGGAATTATAGGATTAGAACTCTTGCATAATTAATTGAGAGTATTTCTATTAAACTCTATAAAACACTAATCACAATACATATGGCATTTATTAAAAGTCAATTAAACGACTGAAATTCGTATTTGGCAAGAGGTCTATTGATAGACATAGCAATTCCTGATTTTTCAATAGCAATCCTACTTTAGTTATGAGAATTGTAAAAATGTTTAGGCAATAGATAATAGGCAATAGGCAATAGCATAAAAGTACTTTGCTGAGTTTTTCTCTTATATCATTTAGGATTACTATATTCAGTAAAAATCAGATTTTTAGAAAATGAACACTCTTGACTTACGACAGCAAATTGAGAAAAATTTATCAGACATATCTCCTGATAATCTCGAAATTATAGCTGATTTTGTGGAATTTATTAAAGATAAACAAGAAACAATCCAACCCAATTCATTAGCAGCAATTGCTTATAAACCAGCTTCAGGACATTCTATTCTCCGTCGTACTGGAGTATGGGTGGGCGATCACTTAGAAGACTCTGTTCAACTAGTTTATAAAACTAGAGATAAGGTTAAAATCTTTAGGGCGTGATAACCTGCTTAAAAGTATCATGAATAGTCAGCAGAGTGAAAAAAAGCCTTAATAAAAGGGGCTGAGAAGTTATTGATAATGCCCCTAAATATAACTAAATATAAAATCTTGCCAAATTGCTATCACAAATGTTTTGCCAAATTTTTAACACCACGACAATATACTACATTACAGTCAATCAAAGCTTTTCTTGTTTTCGAAAAAGTCCAAATCTCAGCCTTCGGTAGTATGACTGATAACTGATTATTAACTGATTATTGATCGCGACTAATCGTCCAAAAAGGAAAATTCTGACTGGGATTAATAATGACTCCGCTAATATTATTTTGCGCAAAAGCGTAATCTTTAGTCTGCCACAGTGGAATATAAGGGACATCTTCGGCTAAAGTTTTTTGTAATTGAGAAAAGATTTCTTTGCGAGTTTCGGATTCGTTTGTTTGGCGTTGTTGATTAATTAATTGATTAACACGATCGCTGTAGTAAAATGAACCTCTACTCTCTGATGCGCCCTCTTGACAACCGGTAGCCTCAGATCCTTTACTGCAACTCAGGAAAGGTTGAATATAGTTATCTGGATCGAGAAAGTCGGGATACCAGTCTACTAAAGCAGCAGGATAAACTCCTTTGCTAAGATTACCGAAAAAAGAAGCTGACTCGACACTACTGGGCACAAATTGCAATAAACCATCTAATTCTCTTTCTACAAAAGCTTTTAAGGTTTCGGCGACAATGCCTCTAGTAATCGATCCAGAAGGGTGCCAAATTTCAACAACTGCGGGATTAGTCGCAGAATATCCAGCCTGAGTTAATAATTCTTTAGCTTTGGCAACATTGGCATCACCATAAACTGTTTGCAGCGCTGGTTGATAAACATCGAAAGCAGTTGGAACTAGACTATATAATGGTTCAGCTTGTCCTTGTAAGACTCTTTGGTTAATTAATCCTCGATCTATTATGGACGCGATCGCTTGTCTTACTTCTGGTTTATTTAATGGTTCTTGATTGAGATTTAAGACCAAGTAATTAACTACGGTACCCGAACCTTCGACCACTTGCCATTTATTTTTCGCTGCCCCATCTAATAAATTAGCAATCTGCTCGGGATCTAAAGATTGATAGGCAACGTCAATCGCCTGAGTACGGAAGCTATTGAATAAGTTTGCCGAATTTCCCGCATAAATTTGGAGGTCAATTCCCTCGTTGAGAGGTTTTTCTCCCCAGTAATCTTCGTTGACATCTAAACTAATAGAATCGCTGCTAAATTCTGCTAATTTATATTTTCCTGTTCCTACTAAACTATTGGGATTAAATTCCCCCGCACCAATTTGATAAGCTTGGGGAGATACAGCACAAGCACCAGGAAAAGCTAGCAAAGCGGGAAAGGCAGCAAAAGGTTGTTTCAGGACAACCTTGAGTTCATATTCTCCCGTCGCTTCTATCTTATCTACCACATCCGCGAGCAAGAAAGCCGGTTTTCCCCCATTACTGATAAAACGTTTCAGAGAAAAAGCCATTGCTTCAGCATTAAAGGGAGTGCCATCTTGAAAAGTAACATCTGGACGCAAAGGGATCATGTAAGTTTTGCCATCTCCACTAATCATCGGCATGGCGGTGGCCAGTAACGGTTCAATTTCTGTGGTACCTAATTTGTAAGTATAAAGACTTTCCCCAACGTTATAAATAATATTCAATCCTGCCAGTTCATAGCTATCTGCAGGATCGAGGGTACGAGGTTTGAGAGTTGTACCAATGGCAATGCGATTATTGTCTATGGCAGTAGGAGAGTTCGGTGACTGAGTTTGATTGCTATTACAACCGATTGTCAAGGTAAAGCAAAGGAAAAATATGCTGAGATATTTGCTAATTTTTTGCAAGATTCGGGACAGTCTGTTATCTATCATGTTTTGAGTTCTTCTATAGCATTTCTTATTTTGATCAATGATGAGGGAATTGACCAGGACTTTTCACAATAAGAAACGAGGAATAAGGAGCAAGGAACGAAAAGGTTATAAAGATTAAAGTGATAAGTAAAAACCGATAAATGTTAAATGTTTAAGGCGAATCTTAACAATTGCGATCGCGATTGTTATAATTAGTTTGGTTACTCTAACATCTCCTCATACCCCGCAACCAAGTAATCCGATCAAAGCTGTATGGATAACTCATCTGGGTACTTCTTTATTTAGTTATACAACCGCGATCGATAATAATCGATAATATTTTTCATCAATTATCTAATTTGAATTTTAATCGGGTTCATATTGATGTTTATTTTGCTTTACTAGCAATCGCGATATAGTAAAATTAGCTCCTATTCAATTTCAGGCTAATAGATTCTTAAGACGGAACAAGTAGTATGTAGAAATTTTAATAATAGAAAGATGAATACTTACACATTTAATCTCAAACTTTCAACAGAACCGATTACAGACGAATATTTTCATCAATTATGCTGTCTAAATCCAGAATTAAAACTAGAGACTAATAGTCAAGGGGAATTAATTATTATGTCGCCCACAGGTGGCGAAACGGGAAGACGTAATCTAGATTTAGAAGGACAATTTTGGTACTGGAATAAGCAATATAAGTTAGGAGTTGTCTTTGATTCTTCTACTGGGTTTACTCTTCCTAGCGGGGCAAAAAGATCTCCTGACGTGAGTTGGATTACTTTAGATAGATGGAATAGTCTTACTTCAGAAGAAAAAAAAGGTTTTGCACCCATAGCTCCTGATTTTGTTTTGGAATTAATGTCTCCTAATGATGATTTGCTAACTGTACAAAAGAAGATGAAAGAATATATGAGTAATGGAGTACGTTTAGGTTGGTTAATTAATCCTGAAGACAAGCAAGTAGAGGTTTACTCTCTGGGAAAAGCCAAAGAACTTTTAGAACATCCTAATACTATTGCGAATAATGATGTTTTACCTGGATTAGTTCTTGAGTTAGATACTATTTGGGAATGAATAATACCTATAAAGTAATAAACTTTTTTTGCTGTTGAAGGGTTAAACTTTCCCATGTTTATTTTTTTATCCAAGCTGCATCAGGCGATCGCGTTGCCCCATTAGGTAATTTAAAACCAGTGGAAGAATCAAAAACTTCTCCTAATTTATATTGTTGATTCCACAACCATAATTGTGCATTGATACTGGAATTTCTCTTACCTGTTTCTCCTCCTGTAACTAATTCTCCCGTAGCAATGTGCTCTAATCTTAAATCGCGATTCGTACTGCAAATTAAAGCGAATTGTTCGTCAGTTAATTTAATCACTGATGGAAGATTTAAGGTAATGGCTGTCATGTTAAATCTCTTAGAAAGCTTTTGCTTGAGATGGGTTTTTACTTTTATCCTCATCTTTTTTGAGTTTAGAGTAAAGTGCGATCGCAGAAAAATAAATCACATAAAAAACCTTATACTAAAACCATTAAAAGAAAAGTCTACTTCGTTAGCACGTAATATAATGCTAGCAAGCAGGATTATCAGAATGAGGCTACAAGTAATCCAAATAAACGAGGTTCGATTGTCTTGAAGCATATGTACTCCTGTGTTAGACTAAGCTTTGGTATTCAATTGAATACGAAACTCCTAAAATGTAAAGCTCTACTCTAATAAATTCTGTATACATAGATACATTACTGGATATATTTCTTGAGATTAAGCCGATATGAAGTAAAAACAAACACATTTTATATGCATATGTGTATCAAAGATAGTGGGATTTAATTATGAACCAAGAAAAGTTTGATGCAATTTATGGAAAACTCAAGAAATCTGGACGGAGAGAAGAAGTTTTAAGGGCATTTTTAAATGGCTATTCAGATGAAGAAATTGCTAATTCTTTGGGTATTCAACAAGGAACGGTAAGAAAACAGATCTCAAATCTCTGTGACGATTTTGAAATCAAAGAATCTTCAGGTTCTCCCAAACGAACGAATTTAATGGCTCTGTTTATTCAATATATGCCTGAATTAATACCAGGGTTGAGTAATATAAATCCCGCTTCTGATTTTTATATAGAACGCCCTGAGCTTGAAAATAAATGTTGTGAAATAATTCGGGAACCTGGTTCTTTACTTCGAATCAAAGCCTCTAAACAAATGGGGAAAACTATTCTGCTCAATAAAGTTCTTGGGCAATTTGAAAAGGAAGGTTATCGAACTCTGAACTTAGACTTTGGGCTATTAACAGATAGTACTGTTCGTAGTGATTACAGTAAATTCCTAAAGTCTTTTTGTCTCGGTGTTGGTCGGGAGCTAGGATTAGAAAATAAGTTGACTTGGGAAGATCTATTATCTCCCCAGTGGAATAGCACCAATTATTTCCAAGATCTGTTAACAGGAGTTACCAATCCTTTAGTATTAGCCTTAGACAAAGTTGATCTAATTTTTGAACAGGAAGAACCTAAAATTGCCCATAACTTTTGTGAACTGCTTCGAGGTTGGCATGAGAATGCAAGACGCGGTGATCATGTTGGTCAAATTTGGCAAAAACTCCGATTAGTTGTAGTACATTCCACAGATGTTTATAGTTATAGTTCTCTAGATATCAATTTTTCGCCTCTTGCTAATGTAGGCGCAAAAGTTGAGTTACCAGAACTCACTCCCAAGCAAGTACAAAAATTAGCACAGCGTTATGGATTGATTTGGGAAGATACTCAAATTAAAGAACTAATGGATCTCTTAGGAGGGAATCCCTATCTAGTGCAAAATGCTCTTCGTTATATAAGTAATCATAATGTTAAACTCTCCAGGTTTTTAGAAACAGCCCACACAGAAGCTGGAATATACAGTGATCACCTACGGGAACATCTAGTAAATCTTAGACAAGATCAAGAACTAGAACAAGCTTTCTGTAAAGTTATTAAATCAACACAGCCAGTACTTCTAGAGCCAGAAAAGGCTTTTAAATTGTACAGTATGGGTTTAGTGCAACTCAAAGGGAATAAAGTGATACTTCGGTGTAATTTATACCGTAAGTATTTCAAGAGCGCTGAATTTAAGAATTTACAGAAATTTATTTGAGGAACAACTGATGAATACAACAGAAAACTCAGATTTTAACTTTGTTGTGGGAGGTTCTCTTTCATCTGATGCTATGTGTTATGTAGAAAGACAGGCAGACCAAGATTTTTATCAAGGCTTAAAAGAAGGAGAGTTTTGTTATGTTTTCAACTCTCGACAAACAGGTAAGTCCAGTTTAAGAAATAGGACAGAGCGAAGACTAAAGGCGGAAGGCTATGCTTGTGCTGCTATTGATTTGACGACAATTGGAACTACACTTTCCCTAGAGCAATGGTATGCAACTATTATCATGAGTATTGCTACAAGCTTTGAGCTAGAGTTTCAATTCACCCCTTGGTGGCGTGAGCGAGAATTACTCTCACCAGTCAATAAGTTGAGTCAGTTTATCGAAAAGGTATTACTCGCACAAGTTGAACAAAACATTGTTATTTTTATTGATGAAATTGATGGTGTTCTGAGCTTGGATTTCCCAACAGATGATTTTTTTGCTTTCATTCGCTCCTGCTATAATCGCCGTGCTGAGCAACCAGAGTTCAATCGTCTAACCTTTGCTTTGTTGGGTGTAGCAGTGCCATCTGATTTAATTCAAGATGTAAAACAGACTCCATTTAATATTGGTCGAGCAATTGAACTGAATGGATTTCAAATAGAGGAAGCTCAGATATTAACCCGAGGATTAGAAAACAATGCTGAAAATCCAGAGACTGTGCTTCAGCAAATTTTATATTGGACTGGTGGTCAACCTTTTCTGACGCAAAAGCTTTGTGACTTGGTACTTACCCATTTCTCTCCTTCCTCTCCTATTGCTTTTGGTACTGAGAAAAAGCAGATTGAGAATTTAGTGCGCTCACAGATAATTGAGAATTGGGAAGCCAAGGATAACCCTCAGCATCTCAAGACGGTTCATGATCGACTACTTCATAATCATAATGAACCACGTATTTTTCGTTTATTAGGACTATATCGAAAAATTTTACTACAGGGAGAAATTGAGGCAAATGATCGTGATGAGCAAACAGAATTACGATTGTCTGGATTGGTTGTTCTAAAAGATAGAAAAAAGTTAATTGTTTACAACCCTATATATCAGAAGATTTTCAATCAAGAGTTTATTGATAGTGAGCTAAACAAACTAAGTCCTCAGAATTATGCTAAATCCTTAGCCGTTTGGTTGGAATCTAATCGCCAGAACAAATATTTATTGCAAGGAACAGGACTTCAAGAAGCCCAAGAATGGGCCAAAAGTAAAAGCTTAAGTTATGAGGATTATCATTTCCTAAATGCTAGTCAAGAACGACGAGCTAATAAGTTTAGTAAGTTCGCTCGTTATGCTGCTGGAGGTTTAATTACTCTTGGAGTTTTAAGCTTAGCAGGAGGAATATTTTTTAGGAATAGAGGAATATGTCCGCCAGATCAGATAACAGCAGAAGAGACTTTTTTACCTTCCTGTATAATTGCCTTTAGTAGTGGAGAAAATAGATTATTTCGTGAAGGACTCAGAAACCTTGACCTCGATTCAGGAATTGAGGCATTTAAATCGGAAGATTACGAAAAAGCAATTATTGACTTGAGTAGAGCTGTTAATAATTCTCCCATTGATCCTGAGCCACAGATCTACCTTAATAATTCAAAAGCTCGTCTTCAAGCTTTTCTTACTAAATCCACAACTTTCCAAATAGCAGTAGTTGTACCAGCAAACAATAGTACCGAGACTGCAAAAGATATATTAAGAGGGATAGCACAGGCACAAACTGAATTTAATAAAGACCAAAAAAAGAAATCTCAACCCTTACTAGAGATTGTGATTGCCAATGATGAGGATGAACCTAAAAATGCCAAGAAAATTGCTAAGAAAATAGTTAAACACAAAAGAATAATTGCTGTTATTGGTCATGATTCTTCTGAAACGACTCAAGCAGCTTTACAAGAGTATAAAAAAGCTGGCTTAGCTGTGATTACCCCCACTGCTTCAAGCACAGAATTAAGTGGTTACAATTTCTTCCGTATTCCATCTTCAAACGAAATTTATGGAACTAAGTTAGCAAAATATGCCAAGGAAAAAATGAATTTAGAAAAAGTGGCGTTTTTCTATAAGAGTGAAAGTACTTACAGCGAGACTTTCAAAGACGCTTTTGAAGCAGAATTTGGTAGGGAAATAGTAGCTATTGATTTAACAGATTCTAAAGACTGGAAGAAAGAAATTGAACTTCTTGTCAGTGAGGAGAAGGTTCAAGCTGCGGTGTTGTTACCAAGTACAACTACAGCTTCTAGAGCGATAGCAATCGCTCTAGCAAACGCTGAACTTCCTGAAGAACAAAGGTTAAAACTTTTTAGCGCTGGTATTATTTATGGTGATGATATTTTAAGACAGGTTAGAGATGCTTTTGAAGGTTTAGTATTAGTTGTCCCTTGGCAGGATGAAACTGATTACACCGACAAAGCACAAGAAAGATGGAAAAAAAACGTAGGATGGCGAATGGCGATGAGCTTTGATGCTATCCAAGTCGTTATACAATCTCTATCTGAGGGAGCTACACGTCAAACTGTGTTAAAAAAATTAAACGATTTTAAGACTCTTTCAGCAGATCAAACTTCAGGAGAGGAACTCTGTTTTGATAGCAAAGGTGATTCTAATCGTTTTGCTCGTATACGTGAGGTTATTAATGGCAATCTTCAAGAGATAAAAGGAGAAAAAGATCCAGAAGCCAAACCCTGTCCTCTAAACAAATCTCAATAAAAGAATTTTAGAGCATTCTAATTATCTAACTCCGCGAGAGCAGTTTTAACACAAGCACAAACAGCTTTCCAATCTCTTTCAGAAAGATGTCCAATCAAAACTAAATTTGGTTTAGCTTTTTGTTCGTACAAACCATATAAATTAGCATCAATAGCCTCGACGAGACAGTTTAATCCTTCTAGAACATCTAGCGCATTTTGTACGGGCAGATTCCTTTTTTCAAACAAAGGTGGCAGATATTTTCTCGCGTCATGATAGCAAATCTCAGGAGTTACAAATTGATTAGTCAAAGCGTATTTTTCGACAATTCCCCGTACTTTTTTCCCAAGAACAGCCCTAATTAAAATATTGGCGTCCAGAACAATAATTTTGTTGGTTTGCATTAGATGCCTGACTACTTCTGTTGGCGCAGTTGGCGAAACTCATGAACCAACTCATCTTCGCTAATTCCTTTTTCCTGTAGTAAGGCATCCAATTTGGCTGCTGCCGATTTCAATGCCTCAAGTTCAGCTTTCTCTGGTTCTTGATGTGTAGGCAAGAAATATCCTATGGTCTGTCCATGACGCATAACAGCAATAGGAGAAGTCGCATTAAGATATTTAGCCAAGTTGTTTCTAAATTCGCGCACACCGATTTTTTGTAGCATTATTTTGATGTAATTGTGTACCGTTGTGTACATAATCTAGCATAAATTACCTAAATATTTCATTTGGTTTAGCTTTCAAGTTATAGATTATGATTAATTGAGTAAATTTTCCTTGATGATCTCAATGAATGATAGTAATTCTTCCGTAATAACTTACAACTCCATCCTAAAATCTCTACAAAAACTAATTGAAGTTGTGGCTCAATTAAGAGATCCTGAAGTTGGTTGTCCTTGGGATCTTGAACAAACTCCTCAAACCTTGGTTCCCTATATTATTGAAGAAGCTTACGAAGTGGTAGATGCGATCGCAACTGGCGAGCAAAACGCGATCGCAGAAGAGTTGGGAGATTTATTATTACAAGTAGTTTTACAAGCACAAATTGCGGGAGAATCTGGCGATTTCACCTTAGAAGAAATTGCCGTTTCGATTACTGAAAAATTAATTCGTCGTCACCCTCATGTCTTTGGCGATCTGGAAATAAATAGTAGTGAAGAAGTCAATCAAAATTGGGAAAAAATTAAAGCCGAGGAAAAAGGACAAAGTTTAGCAGAAGCTCAATTGCTTAGTAATAAATTACGACGTTATGCTCGTAGTTTACCTCCTTTGATGGCAGGGATGAAAATTTCTAAAAAAGCGGCTAAGGCTGGTTTTGAATGGGAAAATGCGGAAGGAGTTTGGGACAAGTTTCGAGAAGAGTTAACCGAGTTTCAAGAAGCATTAACGACAGAAGATAAAGAACATCAGCAAGCAGAATTAGGAGATTTATTATTTACTATTATTAATATTGCTCGATGGTATGATCTCGATCCTTTTGCTGGTTTGCAAGGAACTAATCGCCGTTTTATTCAAAGATTAGCAATTATGGAAAATTTTGCGGGAGAATCCTTAAATAATTACACTATTGATGAATTAGAAACTCTCTGGCAAAAAGCCAAAAAAGTTATTAACGAGCAATAAACATTAGACCTCTTGCATAATTCATTGAAAGCATTTCTATAAATCTCTAATCACAATGTATATAGTAATTATTAAAACTCGCTAAAACAACCAAAATTCCTATTTTGGTAAGAGGTCTCTTGAACATTTACGCTTAGGAAGGGTAAAGCTTTGCAAGCGTAAGTAAGCGTAAATTTATGTTGAACAGCTACTTATCCAAGGATTAAATATTTGATCAATTATTGATATTTGGATTAACCTTGATTAAATCATAATTGCCAAAAATATTTAAAACTTCTGTACATTCTTCTAATTCCTTTAAAGCAGATTGAACTTTAGAATCGGCAACATTGCCTTCTAAATCCAGATAAAAGATATATTCCCCTAAAGAACGTTTCGTAGGACGAGATTCAATTTTACTCAGATTAATATTTCTTTCGGCAAAAATTTGTAATGGTTTTACTAAAGCCCCAGAAACATTTGCCGGCAAACTAAAAGCCAGAGAAAGATAATTACCTTGGTTAATATTCTCTAAACTAACAACCAGAAAACGAGTGCAATTATCAGGACGATCATTAATTTTTGCTTTTAAGATCGGGACTTGATACAGTTGGGCTGCCCTAGCAGATGCGATCGCGGCAACCTGCAAATCTTGTTGCGGAAATTGTAAAGCTTCTGCAGTTGAATTAGTCGGCACTAATTTTACTTGAGGTAAAAAAGTTTCGAGCCATTTTTGACATTGACCTAATGCTTGAGGATGGGAATAAACTGTGGTGAGTTCTTCGAGAGAAGTATTCCGAGATAACAACATATGAGCAATTGGGATCGTAAAACTCCGTAGAATTTTCAGATTTGACCTTTGCCATAAAATATCTAACGTCACAGCCACACTACCCTCAACAGAGTTTTCTACTGGCACCACAGCACAATCAGATTCTTGATTTGCTACTGCTTTTAAAGCTAAAGCAATACTCGGTTGGAGACCAAAAACCACTTCTTGATTGTGGTTTTTTCTTAACCATTCTGCATAGGCTAAGGCTGCGGTTTCCGAATAAGTACCAGTAGGACCAAGATGGGCAATAGAAATTGTCATAGGGGTGATTTTTTACTTTAACGATAAAAACTATAAAGTTCTGTGTACATAATCTTTTTTGAAGAAATGTAACCTAAAATTAATAGAGTTATCCAAAATTTAAGTTTTTTCACTTATGTACGCTCGTTTTAACGCCACAGAATTAGTAAAAATACTAGCACCAGAAGCTAAAGTTCCGATCCAACATTATCTCCGTCAACCTCACAGATTAGTTAAGGCGATCGCCAATCCTCAGTTAATGACCCAACAGTCTGATAATTTATATCAACTTAAAATGCGTCCGATTAACTTTATGGAGATTTACCATTTCCAACCAACGGTACAACTAAAAGTTAAATCTGACACGAATGGAACGGTATTTCTTAGTTCAGAAAATTGCCATATTGAAGGCATAGATTATATTAATCGTCGTTTTTCTCTAAAACTAAAAGGAATACTTTATCCGAAAAGTATTGACAACAAAACCCTTCTTCATGGTCAAGCCGATTTAGAAGTAGGAGTAGACGTTCCTGCACCTTTGATGTTAACTCCCAAACCCCTAGTCGAAATGACAGGGAATAGCTTGCTGAAAAGTATTTTGGGTAGAATCAAGCAAAGACTAGTTACTCAATTACTTGAAGATTATCAGGAATGGGCAGCAACAGAAGTCAATCCTCAGGAGATTACGCAATCACGGCTATCAACAGATTTTGGATTTTAGAATTGCTTCGCGATCAGCTATTAGCTTTTGTAAGGGGGATTAAACTAGGTTTATAGCTGATAACTTAAAGTTGGTTAAAATAAGTTATCAAGCAAAATTTTTTCCCAGTTCCCAATCCCTATTTTTCACAGCTACTTATAATTTTGTTTTGAAACTTGCTGCTGTTAACATCGTCTAATAAATTAAGTTATCTAAACCAATAAGATATTTCTCAACCGCTGATTTCGCTTACTCCTGATTGCTAAACATTATGTTCTCTATTTTTTCTTCTTTTAACTCGGTTTTGCGTCTCAAATTTATTCCTATTGTTTCTGCTACGGTCATCAGCGTCATTGCAATTATAGTTAGTCCTCAGTATCTAGAAGCACAAAATATTACAGATGGTGGTTCAATTACAATTCGTTCTGATTCTCAAGAAGCTAATTCTGAAACAGGAGTAATCACGGCTCAAGGAAATGTCAGGATCAACTATCCCAGTAGACAAATTCAAGCTACCGCCACTCAAGCGCAATACTATAGTCGAGAGCGTCGTTTAGTTCTCAATGGCAATGTCTATGTTATCCAAGAAGGGAATAGCATCCGTGCAGAAAGCATGACTTATTTAATAGATGAAGGTCGTTTTATTGCCACCCCTAGAGCGGATCGTCAGGTAGAATCTACCTATGTTGTGACAGAACCAATCAATGAGCAGTCAACAGAAGATTTTTAGGGATGAAGCATGAGCAGCGGTGCTTTACGCTTGTTCTGATAAGGTGAGGAATCTCGATCCTCATAATTTGTCCTTCACTTGCCCTTCCATGGGGATAATTCATCGTTTAAGTCTATGGGTTTAATTTTAGACAATATTCATAAATCCTACGGCAAGAAAGATATTGTCAGTCGGGTTAATATCAGAGTTTTGCCAGGAGAAATCGTGGGTTTGCTTGGTCCTAATGGTGCAGGGAAAACTACTACTTTCTACATTGCTACTGGTTTAGTTAAGCCAAATCAGGGTAAAGTTTTGCTCAACGACAAAGACATAACATCTTTCCCTCTTCACCAAAGAGCGAGGATGGGCATCGGTTATCTAACTCAACAAGCGAGCATTTTCCGTAATCTTACAGTTAAAAAAAATATTCAATTGGTGTTAGAGCAAACAAAAATACCCCGTCCTTTAAGACCAATTCGTCTTAACCAACTATTGCAGGAGTTTCGTTTGGAAAAGGCAGCCAATACTCTGGGTTTCCAGATATCTGGAGGAGAAAGACGACGTACCGAATTAGCTAGAGCCTTAGCTGTGGGTATAGATGGACCTAAATTTTTACTGTTAGATGAACCTTTTGCCGGAGTAGATCCGATCGCTGTAGCCGAAATTCAAGAAATGATTGCCCGTTTACGCGATCGCCAAATTGGGATTTTAATTACAGATCATAATGTCCGAGAAACCCTAGCCATTACCAATCGTTCTTATATTATGCGGGATGGTCAGATTTTAGCTTCAGGAACTTCGGAAGAACTTTATAATAATGCCCTAGTCAGACAATATTATTTAGGCGATCGTTTTAGAATCTAAGGAAAGAGGAACCAGAAAAAACTCCTTTTTTTATACAGTACCTAACTGGCTCTCAGCAAGCTCTCGGATCAGTAGGATTCGAGATTGGATATAGGTCTGAGCAAATTTGAGTTCTCCAGCAGTAAGTACATTTTGCTGCTCAAGTTTATCTTGTATCTGTCTCGTTAGCTCAAGATCGCTTAATTCCAAAAGAGAATTGGTCTGTATTCCCACGATGGAAAGCCAGATCTGGCGTAACGTTAGACTATCTACCATATTTAGTTTCATTGTTGGAGACAATTATTAAGTCGGATCGAATTCTGTACATTTGCTTATCTTTTAGATAATTTGACTTGACAATTCATCAGGAAAAATACTTAGATATTTATCACTCTGTCAAAGAATACAGTATTTATACTGTAAATCTTCTTAATGAAAAGTACATAAGCTATTGATATTTCTAAACTTTTAGCGTTTTTTCAAACTATTACCATAGGTTTAACCACTGTTTTCTTACAAAAAATAATTACGCAAGTACTGTATAGACTGTCTTCCTAACTTTAGAGCCTTTTTCGCCGTAGGATAAATCTCATCAGGTTGATAAATTGAACCATCCCCGAAAATTATGGCATACTGGTAGCATTTTTCACTTTTATAGTAAACCATTAGGATGACATTGCTAATAGATATTAAATGTTCAATCTTCAATCTATATTACTCTCATATTCAAATGTTTTGCTGATATTATTTAGTTTCTCATAGGTAGTGGCAGCAATTAAGTGATCTAGGACACTATCTCAAGTAGTTATTTTTTCTTGATTAATTTATTAATTGTTATTATCGGTATTAGCTCAATTAAAGAGAATGTTCTGAGCTGAGATAATACTCAAGCGATTGTGTTGGCTAGAGCACTAGTGCCACATCGCTTTTACGGCGGGGTCTTTTTGAGATTTGACCATCTATCAAGAGATCAGAGGTCAACTAAGCCAGGTTAGGGATTCCCGAAACCTCCTAAAAATGATTGATTAAAATTATTAGCAGCCTGACTTGCCTGAATAACAGACTGAGAAAAGATTTGAAAAGCCTGACGAATTTCTGATTCGCTATTGCCAGGGGTTAGAATCCATTCATCTCTAATTCCCATAGTTTGAAACACTTGATTAAAATTAGTGTATTCGTTATCAATCCCCATGGCCGCAATAATATGATTTTCTGACTTCAGCATATCTTCGACCACCGCCGCAACGTCTTTCGCATTAGCTCTGCGAGAGCCTTCATCACTACCATCAGTAATAATCAGAGTGATAGTGCGGACAGGGACTCCATTATCGGCCAATTCTTGGGACTTTGCCAACACAGTCCCCAATAACACTAAAGTCTGATCGTACAAAGGCGTTCCCAAATTAGGATTATAGTTTTTAGTGTCCATCCTGACAGCTTGAGGTAGCGGCAAGTAAGGAAAAAGGACAAAGCCATTAAGATAGCGAGTATGGATTAAGATATTGTCTTGCTGAGGTGAATCTATCAAAGCATCCAATACCGAGTTATGTCCTCCTCTAACTGCTTGAGTATTTCCACTAAAGCGAATCGAACCAGAATCATCAGGCATAATTGTTATCAGCACTACTTCACTAGCCGTAACATCATCGACGTTGATCCCTAAACCTGCTTGGATTTGGGCACCAATATCAATAATATTGAGAGCTTGCATCGAGGCTTGGGAAAGTAAGCCTTCATCTTGAGCATTTTGGAATAGATTATTTAGATTGGGAGCAGAATTGTTATTCATGGTCATTTTTCAGTAAATAAAATTTTTGATTATGTAGAGGCGATCTCTTGGTGCGCGACGCGAAGCTAGTCCTTTAGGGCATTCCCTTGCCCAGAACACGGAGCTGGGTAAACGTCTTTGGCCGCCCTAAACCTAAAGGGTACCGCTCCGCATAAGGATACCGCTCGCACGCCCCGAAGGTAGTCCTTTAGGATAACGCGGGGTCGCACCGCTTCGCGATTCGCCCCTACGGATTAGAAAGAAATGCCCGACCAAGTATCGAGAGGTTCAGTAGATTTCACAATATGCATTCCTGCATCGGCAAAGCGTTGGAAAGCAGCATTAGCTTGAGCAGTAAAATCAACGACTCCAGGAACCACCACAGGCGAAGTACAATCTTCTAGGAGATAAACTTTCTGCGCTAGTTTGGGATCTTGAACTTGGATTTCACTAAGTAAGTCTTCAATAGTCCAGGCAACACAATGGCTTTTAGCTTGACCGGCAATTATTACCACATCAAACTCTAATAACTTTTGAATAAAGCGAGTGTTTTTCTGCGCAATAGGACGACCATCAGAGCCTTCGAGGACTTCGGGACGTAATACCGAGTAGTTTTCTGTTAAAGGATTACCGCCTTTAATTTCAAAGCGAGTTTGGCTATTACGAGCTAAATTATGGAAAAATAGGGCTTCTTCTACTCCAGAAACCAAAGCATGACCAATTCCCCCCAGTAACGCATGGTAAGGCCAAACTGTCAGGGGATATTTACCCTCATCGCTGAGTTTTTTCACATAATGTAAGGCGTGTTTCTGTAAAGCTAGATAATTGCCATTCGCTAGACTATAGGCGATCGCAGGATTAACTTGCCAAACTCCTTTCTGGACGTCATCTAGGGAAATAGTAGTTGCGGCTGGAATCGGATGTTCTCCGCGATCATTTATCCAAAAAACCGGATGAAAGATTTGACATGCGGTATGGGTATCCATCGTCGGGGCGATTTCGGTAATCAAACCTAAATTGCGGTAGATGAATTCGCATAATCGGATATTATCTGCGATCGCGCCTTGACCAGAAGTTCCCGCAACAAATAATTCAAAGTCAGGTAGACAAAAAGTATTTTGTACATCAATCGCCATCAAACAAATACGAGTTTTGTCTTTAGCAGCCGGTTGCAGATGATGTTGTTTTGCCCAGTCTTTGGCTTTGATCGCTCTTTGTTGGTAAGGCACTCGCCAAACCGTTTCTAATTTTTTGGCGTCAAAGTGGGGTGGAATCGGTAATTGGGTAGTGGTTTGTTTAATCATATTTAAATCTAATAAATTATTGAGTTAAACCGCGTCTCATTTGAAAACCTTAGTTTTCGTAATGTGTTAGGAAAAGAAAAAAGGTTTTACAGGATCTATTTTTATTTAGGACTTACGCAGATTGCTCAAGGATATTAATAAAGATATAAGAGCAATTGCTTTCAAAAAAGATTTTTGATTTTAGGAAATTTTACAACTACCTAGTACTCCACCAATTTTGAATTGAGGGATAGGGGCAAGCAGGAGAAGCTTCGGGAGCAGCGGTCAGACCCCGGGTCGCCGTTAGGCGCAAGGGAATGCTGACCAAGAGAAGGGGAAGCAGGGGGAGATTCTTCCCCAGATTTATTCCTCAAAAAAAAGTTGGCGCTCTACTAGAAAATAATAATTTTCCAACTGACTAGTTAACACTTCGCCGGGGGCCTGGGGCGGGCGTAGCGCCCCAGTGGGGGGTTTGGGGGGCAAGTCCCCCAACAAGACTTTTGGATTTGATCTGAATATTTGCAAAGTAATGACATTAATTTTGCGTAAGTCCTATTTATTATTTAAAAACTCCAGTTTTGAATGTGGACGCGGTTTAACTAATTTGCAAAAGATAAATTTCTTGTTGTTTGATGACATAGAGTCCATGAGGAGCTGCTATTAAGTCACAACTAGAATCAACAAAGGGTTCCGTATCAAGAAATTCATTAGTAATCACGATTTGACCGTTTTGAGGTGCGAGACGGACGACACCTTCATCGGTAGCAGCTAGCAGAAAATTACCCACAGCGCATTTACCATCTAAATTGGCTAGCCAAGAAGATTTATTAAGTGGTTCTTGCATTGTAGCTGCGATCGCGCCATTAGGTTGAATCACCGCACAATGATGAACAATTTGACCTTGTTCTTGAATCGCCCAGAAGAACCAACACAGCTCGGAAGTAAAGACACAATTAGCATCCAGCAGTTGACCTGACCAACGGGGTAGTTGCACTCGGTCATTAATACCGCGATGTTGAGCATCAAAAACAAAAGCAATATGCAGATTACTGGCGCTATAAAAACCAAAACCAAAATCAGAGCCAACCCAGAATTGAGTTTGTCCTGCTAAGACGTCACCGATATATTCTGCTCCTAAGTAACCATCTCGTAATAATTGACCATTATGTAACCAGTAACGACAAGATTGGTTAGTGGCAAATTGAGTAATTCCGTGATAACTATCGACAGGAAGGCTATTAGGTGAATTACCAGGCTTTAAGGTGATTACGCGATCTTGTTTGCCAATTAAGGTAGTCTGACTCTGAAGCTCAAAACGCAGGTAAGGATCGAGATCGCCACTCAAAACAATAGAATCGTCTTCTCGTTTGTAATGGTCCTGTTCATAGTACAGCCAGCGTAAAGATGAGTCCGCATACTGGGCGGTAAGAATTAAACCCGATGTCGTAAATATGTGTTGGGCTGTGACTTTACCCTGAACTACAGTTACAGGAACAATGGTAACGCAGTCAGGACAACTAGAACGAGCATATTCTCTGCCACAGTGGTTACAGGTTTGCCAGTGTAAATTATTTAAGAGATTAAGGGGAAATTCCTGTCTCAGATCCTGCTCAAATACCTGGGTAAAATGATGCAAGAGCTCATCAGGTAACACCTGGTAAGGAATTGCTGGTTTGGGATATTTCACTTCGGGATGAAACACTGTAATCCGTTTTAAAGGTCGGGCATCTTGGGGAATTCGCCGCGATGGATCTTGAGGTCGATAAACACCACCATAGGGAGAAACCAAGAGCAGACATTGCATCAGCATGACATTGAAGGCATACCAATCAGAGTCTCTTGAATAGGGTTTGTATAAACTTAATTGATTCCCTTGAAGGTCACATAGGAGAGGATCTAGAAACCTGGCGGTGAATACGGGACAAGGAAAAGAACCGTATTGAAAGGAATCAGCATCAATAATATAAGCTTGGTTATCTTTGACCAGCACATTCAAATCATTGAAGTCGCCAATAACTACTTGGGCTAAATGCAGTTGAGCAACTGTTTGATGTAAGTCGTGGAAGATTTGTACGACTGTTTGACCAGAAATTCCTGCCTGACGAAAGCTGCGCTGACTATATTTCATTAAAACCTCTGCACCTGTTAGAAGTTGCATGGTATAACCGAGAATATTGTTCCCCGAGCTATCTGTAACTAAATTTTGGGGTTGAATTACCTTACTAGGAACCTGGGTAGGAAATTGAGGTAATTTATGCTGATGTTGTGCCAAGCGTATTTGGGCGGCTTGTTGTTGCTGAGGTGATTGTTGATAGTCGGGATGGTTTGATGGCTTAAATAACTTAAGTGCTTGATCTTGACCAAACTTATAGACCTCTGCTTCTCCACCTTTGCCAATTACTTGACTGGGTTTTAAATTAATCTTTTTCCCTTTAACATAGACATTCATTGTTAATAGCTTGATTTTTTTGTTTAAGATTTGAACGCCGCAGGACAACTAGACTCGTATCATCAGGTAATAACCCCAGTGTTTTTTGAAGTTTTTGTGTTTGACGATCAAATTTAGTGACTTCCCGATTAATTAGAGATAAACGACGGCGAATTTGGTCTGGGTTAGTGAAATAGCGATCTTCTTGCCAAAATTGACTTATTGAACCGACTAATTCCTGTTTGCCAGGTAACTGCTGTTGCGCTACGTTAATTAGCTCCCTCACACCATCTGTACCAATCAAAATTGATTCCACTTGCTCAAGGGGCGGTAATGAATGCGATCGCAATCTGTGATTAGGAGCGATCGCAGAAAGCTCATATGCTAAATAGGGCGGAGCATTGCCAGGAAAAGAACCAAGATCAATTTCTTTGCCATTGATGATGATTACGCCATCTCCTAGAGAAAAAACTAAGATGTCAGTGGAAGTAATCACAACGCCGACAATCGTGAACAGAAAATAATCTTTTAGAGTTTGTAGCCAATTTCCTCCCATTGCCTGAGCCAGGTTATCAATTTGCCTCAGTAAGTCTTGACGGACTTGTTCTAAAAGCCGATCAGAACTAATAGGATTGCCTTTACTTGACTGACTGGATAAAGCTCTAGTCAGACTCTCAATAGTTAATCGAGCGCCAATTTGAGCCCCGACTTCGCTATATTGACCGCTACCACAACCATCACAAACAACTGCGACGGTATATTGTTCATTTCTCAAGATGGCATAAGCATCTTGATTGTTGCGCTCTAATCGGAGATGTTCTCGACCTCTAACAGAACCTACTGCTAATTCAAATGGAATCTGCATAATTGGTAAAGTGTATTTTGTACACTAACCTTATGATAGTGTTAATGCTACACTATGTCAAGCAATAAAATACAACTTGCTTGAGATTATGTCTTACTGTTACGAATTTCCGCGACCAGGACTGACTGTGGATTGTGTGGTCTTTGGTTTAGATGAACAAGATAGCTTGAAAGTGATGCTCATTTTACGAAAACTACCCCCCTTTCAGGGTCAATGGGCATTACCGGGAGGTTTTGTACATCTAGAGGAAACTCTAGAAGAAGCAGCTTTTCGAGAACTACGGGAAGAAACAGGAATTAAAAATGTTTTCCTAGAGCAACTTTATACTTTTGGGGCAGTTAATCGAGATCCCAGAGAGCGCATTGTGTCTGTGGCTTACTATGCTTTAGTAAATCTTCGGAAATATAATATTGAAGCAACTACTGATGCGATGGCTGCCGCTTGGTTTGCGATCGCTGAGCTGCCAAAATTACCATTCGATCATCAACAAATTTTCGAGACGGCTCTCAAGCGTTTACGAAGTAAAATTCGCTATGAGCCAATTGGTTTTGAGCTATTGCCTAAAAAGTTTACTCTGTTTCAGCTACAAAAGCTTTATGAAACCGTATTAGGGAAAAAGCTAGATAAAAGAAATTTTCGCAAGAAAATCCTTAAAATGGATCTTCTAGAGGAATTAGATGAACTACAAACTGACGTTGCTCATCGAGCTGCCAGATATTACGAGTTTAATGAAGTCAAATATCAACAGCTTAAACAACAAGGATTTATTTTTGAGATTTAGGGATTAAACCGACTTGACTACTTCCCATATCTAAAGATAGGGTTTTTCGCCCCATACTTGATACTAAATAAGGTTAATAATCTACTTTCCATTGCATAATTTTCCATCGACAACTGTACAAAAAGATAAGCAATTTAAATACCGTCTTCAATACCGTCAACAATAATATTGATAAAAAATATTGATAAAAGTTGACAGATAAAAAGTAGCACCCAAGCTAGATAATTACTTTCGGCTTGGGTGTTTATACTTTGCACTCAAAAATTGCTCTAAACTTTTTTCTAAACTTTGTTAAGCAAGTATTTAGGAGAAGTTAATAGAAATAGCGTACTATTACCTATTGGTGTTTCAGTATTGGGTAAATTGATCCCAATAACTCCAGCTTTTTTCACTATCATTTGTCCAGTAATCTGTCCCCAAACCAAAAGCTCTGCCCAATAACCTAAATTAGGTTGGTGACCTACTAGAGCAAGATACTTTTCTGAGGAACCATTGCGCCATTGAGACAACCAATCTAGCCAATCTTGAATCTTCCCCTCGGGTGCCAGGTGAGAAGATACTTCAACTTGCTGAGTCAAACCTACATTGTGCAAAATTTCAGCTGTTTGAGAGGCTCTGATTAGGGGGCTAGTTAAAATCAAGTCTAATCTTAGACCAATATCATAAAGACGTTGGGCAATTTTCTGAGTTTTCTGACGACCTTTATCAGTTAAAGGTCTTTCTGCGTCATTGGCATAGATACCACGTTCAGCAGCAATACCATGACGAATAAGATAAAGTTCCATATATTCTTAAGTCTAATTCTTTGTCTATACTACTCAAGTAGGTAGGCATCAATAAAATTTTAGTTTAGTTATCAGCTATTTTAAGTAATGTAAGTAAAACCTTTAGTTGTTGGTCTAATTTTTGGTGAAGCTACAATACCAGTATCTTCGAGTTTTATCTTGTCTCGTAGGAGAGATTTTAAGGGGATGACAAAAGACGAATGGCGGAACACGTATGTGTTTCGCCATCAATAGACTCTTGGTTATTGTTTGGTTATTGTGAAAACAAGACTAACTTTGTGCAATAGTTAAGGTTTAATTTATTTGATTATAATGAATGTCAGTTTCATAAAAGTTTATGTCAAGATTTAACTGGAAAAAATTAACTAGCAGAAGAGCTTAAAAGCTTAGGCGGAGAAAGGGAAGGTTTTAGCGGTTGACGATCGCTAAAGATTTTTTTGAGTTCATCGAGAAATTCTTGTTCAATATAGGGTTTAGTTAGATAGGCACTAGCACCTAAAGTCATGGCTAAATTACGATGTTTGTCATTGCTACGAGAAGTCAGCATCGCCACGGGAATTTTAGAGAGTTCAGCATCTTGGCGTAGCCGATGGAGTAACTCTAAACCATTGAGGTTAGGCATTTCTAAATCGCTAACAATTAGCTGTACCTGGGAACTCCGGTTTAAGAGTTCTAGTGCTTCCCAACCATCTTTAGCCGTTAAAACTCGATAACCAACCTTTTCTAAAGTACGAGTTAAAATTCGCCGCATCATTGCTGAGTCATCAACAGCTAAGGCGGTGGGAATGACATTTTTCTTCCTTAAAGCAGTCAGAGCAGTTAAGTTCTCGTAATGGGCTGGATTCGCGGATTTTTGTTCTCGAATATAAGCTAGTAAAGCAGTTGGCGCGATCGCAGGAACCAAAATACCATCTCCTAAAATTGTGCAGCCGTAAATATATTTGGGGGTTGCAATCGCACCAGTCAAAGGTTTAATTACTAGTTCTTGTTCCTGACCCAAGCCTTCGGCTTCTAGGGCAAAATGGTCTTGTCCCTGATTAATTATTAGCAGGGGTAAAGTATCATTATTGGCACCTGATATATTACTAAATGCTTTACTACGAGAGCAAATTGGGCTGGGATACCGATACTCTAATAAATCGTTCAATCGATAAACTGGTAGCAGTTGTTCTCGCCAGGATAAGACTCGTTGGTTTCCTGAGCGTTTGATACTATCAGCTTTGGGGAAAATAACTTCTTGAACATTAGCAGCTGGTATGGCAACAGCTGACGAATCTACCAAACAGATCAACATAGAAGAGATCGTTTGGCTTAAAGGCAAGCTCAGAGTAAAGGTCGTTCCTTTCCCCAGAGTTGAATTTAGGGTCACAATTCCTTTAATCTCTTCTAATTGAGAGCGAACTACATTTAGTCCGACACCTCTGCCAGAAAGATCGCTAACTTCCTCAGCTGTAGAAAATCCTGGTTCAAAAATGAAGTCTAGCAATTTATCATGATCGATCTCTGCCAATTCTTTGACGGACAACCATCCCTTATCAATTGCCCGACGAGCGATTTTCTCTACATCCAAACCTCGACCATCATCTTTAATCTCAATCAGGGTTCGATTGCCTTGATGATAGGCGCAAACATCAATTTGACCGTTTTCTGGTTTTCCTTGTTGTCGTCTGACTTCTGGTGATTCAATACCATGATCGAAAGCGTTGCGCAGCAGATGTAATAGGGGATCGTGAAGTTTTTCTAAGATGCCCTTGTCTACTAAAACTTCTGTCCCGCTCATCTTGAAATTGACTGGTTTTTGGTACTTAACCGATAAGTCTCGTAACGCTCTGGGGAAAGCACCCAGCAATTGCTTCAAAGGCATCATCCGCGCCCACATCAATTCTTCTCCCAATCGGGAAAGCGTTTTATGCTGTTGCTTAATAGTATCTTCTGACTGCCTTTTAAAGAGTACAAAATCGTCTACTGCCTCTTCAAACTGCATGGTTTCTTCCACAATCTCTTGAATGAGGGAATATACCTTGCCATAGCGATCCATTTCTAGGGCATCAAAATCTCCTAAAGACGTAGTATCGTTTGAGCTATTATGACTCGGTGCTACGGATATGCGGTCTGATATTTCCTGAAATTGGTAGGTTAAGCGATTAAATTGTTCTAGTCTATCTTGGAATTTACTTAAAATTGTCTGTAATTGTTCTTGTTGTAAAGCCTGGCTATTACGATTGATCACTAATTCACCAACAAAATTATTAATTTTTTCTAAGCGTTGGGAATCAACTCGGATTTTCAGATTCGCAGCAGGTTTTAGTTGGGCAGGCTGCTTGCCGGTCTCTGGTTCTTTTGGCTCGGGAGAAGCTGGGGCTGATGCGGCCGAAGCACTCTGGCGAACCAATCCCAAACTAGAAGAACTAGAATCAGCAGCAATCTTGGATAGTTCTGATTCGATAGGAGCAGCTGCTGCTGATGAATCCTCAGACATCGAAGCAGGCTCGAAATCTTCAATTAATTGCAATTTAGTGTCTTGGGAAGAATCAAATAAAGCTTCTGACAAACTACTTTCACCGGCAGGCTCATCTTTATCTTCTAAAACTTGCTCCATAGCAATAATATTTGGTGGTTCTGCTTCGATAGAAGCTGCTGCTTTTGATGGAGCCTCAGACATCGCAGCAGGCTCAAGATCTTCAATTAATTGCAATTTAGTGTTTTGGGAAGATTCCAGCAGAGTTTCTAAGGGAATACTGTCGCCGGTAGGCTCATCTTCATCTCCTAAAACTTGCTCTATATCAATGATATTTGATGGTTCTAGTTCGATGAAAGCTTCTGCTGCTATTGAATCCTGAAGCCCGGGAGCAATGACCGGATTCTCAACTGACTGCAATTTAGCTTCCTGGGAAAATGCTAACAAAGTTTCTGAAGGACTACCTCCGCAATCGCGATCGCCTCCTAAAACTAGCTCTTTCGCCGCCAGAAAATCATCTAAAGCCACAGTGGCAATTTCCAAAACTGCTGCGGGATTGGCATTAAGAGCGTCAAGGGTTCCAGATGCGATCGCGCCAAAACCAGGTAAACTAAGCATTTCCGCAAAGCCGACAAAAACTTCCGCTTGAGTACGCAATTCTGTTTCTAGTTCATATTCCTGAGGCGCAGCGATGATTTTGCTTAGATGCTCGATTCCTTGAACAACATCCGTTTCAAAGATACTCGCGACAAGATCGACTCCGAGATCTGTAGAGCTAGGAACATAATTGTCGGCTTCTAGTAAGGCATCTCCTAATCTGGTTTCAATTAACTTAAGAGTAGAATCAGCGTTAGCTAACGCTGATTCCTCATCATAACTCCCAGTGGTAATCTGCTCATTTAATGGCGATCGCAGACAATCATAAGCTTTAAGTAGTAAAGTTTCTAGCTCTGTATCAATTTCTTTTTCAACATATAAAGCTTTGAAAATAGTTTCTAAACGATGGGCAATAGTTTTGATGCCATTGAGTCCCACAGTAGCAGCTCCCCCTTTCAGAGAATGAGCAGCTCGCATCAAATCATGAATTTTGGCAGGATCACTATCTTGCTGAAGATCGAGCAAACCTGTTTCTAGTATCTGTAGTAATTCAGGAGCTTCTTCGAGAAAAAATTGATAGGCGTAATCGCGATTTTCGGAGTCCATCATAGTGTAATAATATATGCAACTTTAGTAACAATAGGGCAACAGATCGAAGGATTAACAATTAGACCAAGGCTAAAGAAATAAGAGGTTCTATCTGGAGGAACTAGAACCTCAGGTTTTGTTGTTGTCGCACTATGGCTAACAGCTTTTAAGGGCAAAGTCCCTTAAACTTTGAATTTCTTGGCACTTGTCTGTAGTTCATCAGTTATTCCCAGCAATTCTCGGGTAGAAGCCGATACTTCAATCGCATCTTTAGAAGTAACAGTGGCCATTTTTGCCACCTCGGCTATGGTTTCACTAATCTCCTGACTCACTTGAGATTGCTGGACTGTTTCCACCGTAATTTTCTTCAGGCGATCGCCTACTAAGTTACTAGAAGCAGCAATTTGGTTCAGCTTTTGACGGGTTTCATCTACTAATTTCGTGCCCGCGACTACTTGCTCCGTTCCCTGCTCCATGGCCGCAACTACTTCCTTGGTATTAAGTTGAATACTCGCGACTAGCTTTTCAATTTCGGTCGTTGCTTCGGCTGATTGCTTGGCCATAGTTTGCACTTCCTCAGCTACAATGGCGAAGGTCTGTCCTTCTTGACCAGCTCGATTCGCTTCTAAAGAAGCATTTAATGCTAAGAGGTTAGTGCGATCAGCAAAGCTACTAATGAGGTTAACCACTTTGGAAATCTTTTGTGAAGATTCTCCCAATCGTTTAACTTTTTTCGCTGTATCGGCAACGGTTTCCCGAATCGCAACGATACCTTCTACCGAACGTTCCATTCCCTTATTACCGACAGCTACAGTGTCAGATACCTCTTGGAAAGATCTCTCGACCAACTCGGCATGACGAGCAACAGCTTGAATCGATTCGGTCATAGCCTGAATTTGTTGTAGAGCAGATGCCATCGCTTCTGATTGTTGAACTGCTCTTTCAGAAAGTGCTTGGGCAATTTCTTCGTTGCTATTGGTCGTAGCAGCCATTTGTGTAACCGATGTTTGAACCTGGGTTACGATTTGGCGTAGGTTTTCCACCGTTGAATTGTAAGAATCGGCCAGAGTGCCAATTTCTCCTTCAGCTACGGTAGCCCGAATCGTCAAGTCTCCTTTACTAATGGGTTCGACCTCCATCAACAAACTCAATGCTTGTTTCTGTAGTTGCTCCTTGGCGGTTTTTTGCTCTTGTATGAGATCAGTCCTTTCCTTAGCCAGCATGATTTGAGAGGCAATTTGGGCAAAAAAATCAATCTCTGCCTGTTTCCAGGTGCGCAAGCGATCGCACTGGTGCACTACGATAAACCCTTGAAAATCTTGACCGACAAATAAAGGTGCAAATAATTCGGATTTGACCTCAAAAGCCTCTAGTTGTCTGAGATCGGGAAGTTTGAGATCGGCTTGGTAAATATTGTCCACGACTCGCACTCGTTCTGAAAGATCATCAACCAAATATTGGTTAAGATAGTTCATTTGAGATATTTTAGCCCCTAACTTAGATACCCGTTCATCCTTGACAGATTCAGCTACAATTTCACCTTGTCCACCTTGTTTGGGCCAATAAATAAACGCCCGATCTACTCTCAAAATGGGAATCATTTCGGCAACAGCAACCTGAAAAACTGCTTGAGAATTGGTCGCGCCGGCTAGCTTGAGGGTTAAATCTTTGAGTAGCCCAGAGCGTAGCACTTCCGTCTCTTTCTGCCCTACTAATGATTCTAGTTGCTGGGCCATCTTATTGATGTCAGTCCCCAACATTGCCAGTTCGTCTTCTCCTTTAATATCTAGCCTCGCACTAAAATCACCTTGACCAATTTTCTTCACTGCTCCTAAAGCGGCAAAGACCGGTAGGGTAGCTCGATTACCAACCACAGTAGCTATTTTTCCTACCAATAAAGCGGCGGCACTCATCCCCAAGACCAAGGACCAGCTTAACTTTCTTAAAGGAGCAAAAGAGTCTGCTAGCGTCGAAGATAGAGCCAGATCCCAGCCAGGACCTGTCATTCCCGCAACACCGCGAATTGGCACTAGAGTCACCAAAGCATTTTCCCGATCATTGCCATCGAACAAAACCCTAGTCTCGTGTATATTTCCATCCCGATCGCTATTACTTATCCGAGCTCGCAATCTTGCTTGTAGCTCCGGTAAATCTTTAAAATCTATGCCGAGATTTTTACCAACTAATTCGGTTTCGTCAGCCACAAAAACTTGCCCGTTTGAATCGATCAGCTTATGTTCAAAACCTAGAAGCATCGAAGGCTCAAAGATACCTTGCCAATGACTTAAAGGCATTCTTGCACAGAGAACAGCGATAATTTTGCCAGTTCCCTCTTCTATAATTGGGCTAGCTACTTCTAGAGTATTGCCTGAGGCTCCATTGATATCGGGAGAATTAATTGCTGCTGCACGAGAGGAAATTGCCCGTTGAAAATATTCTCGGTTGCTATAATCTTCTTCAGGACTGAGAGGATTGGTTGATTTGGACTGAAATAGCAATTTCCCATTGGTATCAAAAACAGCCATGCTATCGAATTTTTTATCGTGAGTCGTAATATAACCATTTAAATAGCCGATCTTCTGTTTTACACTGGCAACTTTACCGAGTTCTGAATCTGCTAGTATGGGAGACTTGGCCATCGCATTAACATCGCTAATTAAGTGATTAGTTACCAATCTAACCTTTTGTCCAATCTCAAGAGCAGTCCCTTCTTGATCTCTAATAATATGTGTCATCAACGATTGAGTGGCCAAATGATGGGCTACAGCCCCCACTGTCGCCACCGGGACAATACCGATGATCAGGGCAATAATTTTGGCTTTACGTCGTAAATTGAATCCTTGCCAGTAGTTAGAGACACGGGATTTTAACAATGATAATGTTGATGGAGCATCAGTGTCTAACACAGTAATAGCACCTGTTGTAGTCGTATTTCCTTTACCATTTGGTTCATCGTCAGATGAATCTTTAATTAATAAATTAGTAATCATTTAGAATAAACCTAGATAGAATTGAATATTTTAGTTTAAGTGTAATTTAAATATAATATTATGCCGTTCAACCGCTAAGAGGATCGGCTGCAACCTTTTGCCAGAGAAGATCGATATCAAAAACAGCCAAGACTTCGGTTGCTGATTTTTCCCAATAACCCTTTAACAGCTTCTCAAATCCAGTATTGGGAGTTGCAGATGAAGTTTTAATTGCGCTAAGATCTAACTGTTCAGTGCTGTTTACCTTCTCAACCACCAATCCCAGTAGCTGATGGGCGGAGTTTACCCCATCCATCTGCAGTACTACCGTTGTATATTTAGAGAGGGAGCGAGCTTGTTGGGATATAGGGTCAAGGCCGATTAAGTGACCTAAATCGACCAACATCAAAATTTGACCATGATAATTATAGGCTCCGATGAGCCACGGAGCCATATGAGGTATCGAAACAACGCGATCGCTACCAATGGTTAATACTTGAGCAACTTTCTCAACTGGTAGTAAAGTGATCGTGTCTGAAACCAAATTCAACCGTAAAAAATGTGCTTTTCTTTTGGCTTCAGACGAATTAGGCAATGATTGCGAAGAGGAGGACGAATTTTCTGCAGACATTATGAAACCTCCTGAGACCAATTTGGGGGGTTAATTACCTGCTTGATAATCCGAACTATGTCATGGGATACCACAGGCTTAGTTACATAAGCATCTGCACCCTGCTTCAGTCCCCAAAACTTATCAAGTTCAGTGCCTTTGCTAGAACAAAAAATTATGGGGATCTTATTGGTTCTGGGGTCACTTTTAAACTGACGGCAGATTTCAAATCCACTACGACCTGGTAATAAAACATCGAGGATAATGACATCGGGTTGATGTTGCTGAAGTTTTTCGTTAGCTTCTTCTTCACTTTGAGCAGTTAACACTTCAAATCCACTTTGATGCAGACTTAACTCGATCGTTTTGCGATCTACCAGACAATCATCAATAACTAGGGCAGTAGTCATAAGCTTTTTCACGGATAAAGATATAGACAATAAACAACAATACTTTCTCAGTAATTCTGAGAACCTCAATTCAACTCGCTTTCCTTAGTTATTTAATAGTAGAAAGTTAAATCTTCATTACATTCGTCCGCTAGATAGACTAAAGATTTAGAGCGCAGTACAATCAGTTGGTCTTAAAAAGGATTGAGCTTACACAGAGGAGGAATAGTGATAATGATGTGGTTAAAAAGTTGAATCTTGCGCTCAAAAGGACATTTACTGGGAATAATTCTACAGAGCAAACGAGCTATCGCGGGACTATTGATTTCAATTGATTCAAGTTGTCGTTTTAAGAAATTAAACCACAAAAGCATTAAGGGGAAATTATTCATGGTTCTAATAAAAATTTTGGCATGAGCAATTCCAATTAATTAAGCAGATCAAGAGTTTCTTTAGTTGCTAAGCGGTTTGTTTATAACCACTAAAATCGGAAGACTTATGAGGAGTAAGCCGACTGAGAGTGCAGTGTCGCAGATGTTTGGCCATGGTTTCGCTGACTAGCTGTTTATCTACATTAACTTTACTTAAGAAGTCAGAAGCTCCTACCAGCTTGGTTTTCACTCGGTCAATAACACCATCATTTCCCGTCAGGATGATAATTGGCGTGTGACGGAACACAGAAATTCTACGCAATTTATCGCAGAGTTCATAACCGTTGAGATTAGGCATCATCAAATCGAGAAAAATCAAATCTGGCTTCAGGGCTAGCAAAATACTAAAAGCTCTTAAAGAGTCGTTAATTCCCACAAAACGATAGCCTGCACTAGTCATGAATTTTTCTAAAGAGTTGCAGACCATGGGGCTGTCATCTACACAGGCAATCAAAGGAGTCTGAACGCTGATATTGGGAGCCGCTCCTAAAATTGGCTCAGGTAGATCGGGAATATTCACCAACTCTACTAATCCTGACTGTAAATAGGGTAATAGAGAACGGGTAAATGACAAGGTATCTCGCTGATTATCCAAAGCTAGATCCCTCAGAGTTCGTTGACCGTTTAAGAGTTGCTTGAGCATCCCAAATACGTTCGCCGATGTATTTTGTTGCAGTTGCTCTGGGTTTTTGATTACGGGAGCTAGATTAGGACGATAAATTGTTGCCTGGGCTTCTTGCCAAGATGACCAGTTTCTTTTAACTTCATCTATAATGCGCTTGCCATCGACTAAAACTATTCCCTGAGCAGAAGACTGACCCGGCTCTAGCTCATAAGAGACGTTAACTGCCTGGGTAACATCAAACAGTACCTCAACCAGAATTGACCAGATAATTTTAGTGGCTTGTTGGCGAGTAATTTTACCTTGTTTGACCCATGAATATAACAGTTGATACTGCCAACATCGATTGTAATCTCCTGGAGCAACGTTAGCTATATCGGATTGTTCTCTCGATAAGTCAGCGGCTAGTTCTGGCAAGTATTTGATAAGGGTTCTCTGCCACCGTTTGACGGGATGGGGCCCTCCATTGGCAAATACTACATGACCAAGATGGAGATAAATATTCCAGCAATCGCCTTTGGGTTCTCGCAACACCAGTTGACCATTAAACTGCAACTGCTTGAGAGTCTCAAATAACTCAACCTGCGTAGGTATATCGAAATTACTCCCCGACAGGCTTTTGCTATCAATTGATTGAGAATTAATAGATTTTTTAGAAACTTGATTATTCATCACACTGTCGGATAATAAATAATAAAATGTAATTTGGTTAATTTTTGTTTATCGTTGTGCACCCTTGGTTGAGATTACTAAAATTGCTGTTGAGGCAAACAATCTCACTATAATTGGGGCAATATTTTAGCTTTGTTGCTGTGTTATTAGTTAAGCAATTTGGGGTTGCTTGGGGCTTTCTGTTTTGGGTTCTCCTGAGGTATGTTGGGTATTAACTCCCATCACAGCCTGATGCCAATCTTGGAGAGGATAGCTTTGATCAATCAGAGGTAGACTATCGGCTGCATCTTGAGTCATAATCAGAGCACCGGCGGGTACGTACCTATCATCTGCGATCTCTACACCCATTACTAAAGCTTTCGGCTCGATTACGCAGTTTTTCCCAATGGTGGCGCGAAATACCAGGGATTGCATACCGATAAAACTATTCTCACCAATACTTGCCGGGCCTTGTACCTGACATTGATGAGCTAGAGAAACGCGATCGCCTATATAAACACCATAATAATCGCCATCCACTTCAACCATAGCTTCTTCTACTATTTCGTCGCGATGCTTAGTCGCTGAAGCATGAAGTACTACGGAATCGTGAATTTTGACATCGTTACCTACCCAAATCGGTTTACTTCCATTACCGCGTATTGAAGCAGCTGGAGCGACGATGACGCGATCACTAAGATAAACATTACCAATAACAGCAGCCAGGGAATGAACATATGCTGTCGGTTCAATTTCAGGAATTTTCACATTACTATTAAAGGAAGTGGGAAAATTAGCATGAATGTTGTTCTGGTATCTACTATTACGAAAAGGAATGACACTATTCATAAGAAAACTCCTTTTGTCTGGAATTTCGTGGGTCACCATATAGGGCGTATTTTAATTTGTCAACTAGTCAGCCATAAGATACTTATTTTCTCGATTAATTTTAAAATTTTAGTCTTTATCCCTTGAAGCTCAGTGATTATATATTATGCCGAGCTTAAACTCAATGGATAAAGACAAGAACAGTCAAAAAAAGTTTGAAGAATTAAATTCACACAACTAACTAGTCGGTTTTGAGCTTTTTAACTCAACATTAGATTAGCTAATAAAAGGTAACAAACTAGGAACGAAAAAGTAATAAATCAGAAAATTTAAAAAAACTTAGCAATTCTATTCCCCTGAGGAGATAAAGCATATAGATAGAAATCATTAAAAAGCTGATAACATCAAAGGAAAAGCTTATAAAATCAAAGCTTGTTCCTCTATAACTCAATATTAGTTATTGTTTATTAATTACATAATCGAAATTATTATTTTGTTCCGAAAATGTCACTTTTGAAATTTATAATTGCCAGTATGATGAGTTAGGAATATAAATTATATGTACACCAACAAAACACACAAATTAACATTAGCTGATAAGCAGCATCAATGGTACAGACTAAGACAACTTGCAGCTAAAGCCCATGAAAATAACCGACGATTATCTAGGAAAATTGAGCTGCTAAAAATTGCTTCCCAGGAAACTAAGAGAATAGTCTCCGAGGAAAAGCAGAAAGCAGCTTAACTTCTCTAACTTTAGCTTTGGAGATAGTGGTATATCCAGCTAGAGAATTTCCATTGATTTGATTTTATAGGAACATCTAAATTAGATGTTCTTTTTTTTGTACTTAAGATGATAATACCATATTCTCTTGAAGTTTGCCTAACATAAGCAAAGTAAAAAAACGATAAGTGTTGAGAGAAAATCGTAATTGGGATAACAATACCATCCAGAGATGCTGTAATGTCTAAGATCTGATAAGCCCACAGCTAGAATTATCTATCTAGCTGTGGGCTTTGATTTTTAGTAAAATTACACTAAATAAGGCAGCAAACAAGAATACTTTTCCTGACTACCGAAGAAAAGTAAATTCTATTTGTTCTATTTGCTCTTAGATTTTGTAGCTTGCAACATAGCAACGATCACAGTTTCTGTTTCTCGATTAAGTTTGCGGTCAAAAAGAGCAATTTCCATAGCTTGAGGTAAAGCAAATGCTAATACATCAGGGTCAAGTTCCTTGAGTAATCGGTCTATCGGCTGGGGAACCTTGAGCGCCGCTCTAATCCCTAAAACCATGAATTCATCTAGATTTAGATGCTGTAGGAGGTGGGATAGTTCAATCTGGTTATGTTTCTTTTCTGGTTGACTAATTTGAATTAAATAAGCGAATAGTCGCTGTAGTTTAGTTCTTTGTGAGGACAAAATTTGGTCGTAAGCTTTGAGAGAAGAAACAGATTGTTGTCGTTCGAGATTTTGGAGAATTTGCTGCCAGTCTCCCGAATCACAATTATTAGGCTTACCAACAGTAAGAGAAACTTGAATCTGTCCTGATCTATGGGTCAAATGGTTAACCTGAGCTTTCACTCCCAGATAACTAAGCCATTTGGCAATCGTTTCTATTAAAGTCGAGTAAGTAGCTTGAGAACTAGCTAGTCGCCGAATTTGAACATCTACCAAAGGACTAACAATTTGTGACAGCATGATGTTTATCCTCAGATTGATTATTTACCTTTAGGGGCACCTCGCAAAATTCAAATTTTATTGAGAGTAGCTTTGTAAAATTAATGCTTAATGCTTTCAAGCTTGACTTATTCGCAACAAGGCAATTCATCGAGGTGCCCTTAAGTTTCTAAAGCTTTGAGCTTTTGTTCTGCAAACTAGGTTGATAAATCAAGATTTTACTAGGGTTTAAATCCCAATTTTTATCAAATTGGGATACTTCTTGAAAGCTAGATTTAATAATCTAATGCTCTGCAGGTAAGTCTTCAACTTTATGACTGACAAACATTAGACCCCCTAAAACGAGTAAGAAAGCACATATAGAAACTATATGCAAAGCATCCATATGAATCACACCTTCAACAATTATCTCCCGTAGCACAGAGACAACGGCAACTTCTACTGCTATGCCCACATATATTCTATGATGCTTTAAATAGACTGCAGTGAGACGGAATAACTCAGTTAAGATTAGCAAAAAGATACTTTGGGAGGTAATCGTTTTAATATCGATGCCGGCACTCAAACCTATAAAGATATCTGCTAATATTAGCATCATTTTAAACACCAAAGCGACGGCGGTACCAAAGACAATTACATCTTGAAACTTATCAAGACTATTAAACATTCTCTTGAGACTAAATCTTGGCTCGAAAGAACTAGTCTTGATTCTCGTACCCATTGATTTGTCCACGAAATTAGCAGTATCCATGTAATCTTTCCTCTTGTAGTTTAGTTTTTATAGTTATTCATTCTTGCCAGAATTATGGTAATTTCCTGGTTTTACTTGAGTTTTCGCTGACGTTAAAATTATTTATTTAGGCAGCTTTGTGATCTGATTCGTTCTGATCATCTAGCTCATCGTTTTCATAGGAATTATTATTAATTAAACTCAACTTTTTTAAGTCATCATAATTGAGATTGGAAGCAAGAGTATTTAGGTCAATATCCTTGGATTGCTCCGGTTTATTCTGATTATTTTCGCTAGATTCTGTTGATTGACGCTTATTTCCAGGTTTATATAAAAACTCCGGAAAAATTATACTTAAACCGATTAGACTTAAAAAAGTAATAAACTCAATTCTTATCGCTTTTTTAGAGAGAAATACTTTGGGTATTACGCTAGATTTTCCACCGTGTTCTGCCCCGTGCTTTTCGGCTGCTGCATAGAGTTCTCCAGCTCCATAGGGTTCCGCAGCTGAGTCCTGACCCTTGAGAGTTTCTATTTTTTCGGTAGACTCACTAGCAGAACCACCTGCTTCGGCTATTTTTGCTGGAGCTAAGAGTCCAATTGTTAACGTTAGTAAGGAGATTATTTTCAATAAATTTAAATTCAATTGCATGAGTTTTACTAAAGAATTATGATAGTGATTTCAATAATACAGAATAGTCAAAAAAAGTAACAAACTTGGTACAAAGTGTAAATCTCATGAACTAAAAATAGAATATGCTCAAGATTTTATTTTTTGAATCGTAAATAAAAATATTCAACTTGATTGCCTAACCCCATCTCTAGCATGATTCGCGAAATCTTGTGCATTGGCAATCAAAAATCAGATTATAACCTTGAGCTATTTAAGAAAGATAAAAAATAAAAAAAGCTAATTATTCAACAAATTTATTGCTTCAAAAGTTTTGATTATTTGCGAGCAAAACTAGAGGCTTAGATTTCATAATAATTAGCTATTTTCTGCTACTCTTGCTTGATCCACCAAAGTTCAGGAGAATTAAGCAAGAGGTTTTATTAAATGAATTTCAGATTACTCATTCTGTAACGCGAGATTTTGATTACTCTGAATTTCAAAAATTTTTACTCCCAGGGAGATTGCCAAGGTTGCCATGTATAAAGTTAGAGATAACCACAGTAAGTTATTACTTTGCAGATGCCAAGCTACCAAAGCCATAGGAACCAATCCCAATCCTAAAGCAGTTAAGGCAGAGTTTCGGAGTTTAGCACTTTCTTTCAAACCAATAACGTATCCTTCTAAAATAAAGGCACCCGCGCCGCAGATCAAAATTGGCAGCAACCAAGTCATATAAGCGATCGCTGATTCACTAACATCGCCATGACTGGTGAGTACACTAAAAATTGTCTCAGGAAATAAAATAGATGTAAATGCAAATATTAATGCTAGCACCAGACTAGTCAACATAGAAACATTTAACAAAGGCATCATCTGTTCGGTTTCACCTTTGCCTTTAAAATTACCGACTAATGTCTGGGTAGTAAGACCAATACCGTTAACCGTAAATTGACTCAGAAGTATAATTTGAAGTAATAATCCGTTGGCGGCAACTACCTCAGTTCCCATTCCTGCACTGAGATTAGTAAAAATAGAGTAAGCAGTAATCAAGGCGATATAACGGATTAAAATATTGCCCTTAAGAACTATAGTCGATTTGAAAGCCTGCCAATCGAACACCTCTTGTAAAGCTGTGGGCAATACTTTCCAGTTTATAGTAACAACGACTCCGATCAGGGCAACTAGCAATGCTAGGTACTGACTCACAGCCGTAGCGAGTCCAGCACCCATGCTTGACCAGCCCCATTGATTAATCATTAAATAGTCTAATAAAGCATTTGAGCCGTTACCGACTAAGGAAATTGCTAGTACCAAAGCACTTTTTTCTTGACCCAGGAACCAACCTATTAAGACGAAATTCAGCAAAACTGCCGGGGCGCCCCAAATACGAGCATTAAAGTAATCAATCCCAAAAGCTTCAATATCTGGAGAACCAGACAGGATCGCAAAACCAAACTTTTGTATTGGATATTGTAAGATTAGAATTACAGCTGCGATCGCCAGAGCTACCAAAGCACTTCTCAATCCTGCCAGAAGAATTTGTTTATGATCGTCTTGACCCACTGCCTGAGCCGTCAAGGCATTAGTGCCATTGCGAAAAAATTTCAAAATTCGATATAGATAGTCAAATAATATTCCCCCGAGAATTACTCCTGCTAAGTGACGGATATCAGCCAAATGACCCAGAAAAGCAGTATCGCAGATTCCGGCCAACGGTACCATCATGTTAGAGAAAATACTGACAGTTGCCAGCTTAGAAAATCGGGGTAAGAAACTACTATAGCGAGGTGGAAGTGGGAGAGATAGAGAAGATGAAATCATAGAGCCTGAGTTGCCGTGGGTACCTATATTAACTGGGAAAGATTGAATAAAAAGCCAAGGGGAAAGGTAGGATTTAAAGATTAAAGTTGGCTTATTTTGCTCCTACCTTACTTGTTTGTGAACTTAAGTTCTAGATCATACATCATATTGGCTAAGCACCAACTAGCTCATATCAGGGGAAATAATTTTGTCTAATTTATCGAGCTAATTAAACCCAGAGTTTCAGTTGGTGGGATTTCAGGGGCGATCTGGTTTTTCCTCGAGGCATAGAGGTTGGTATCTCCTGACTTCTCAGCTAATATCTGGTAAGAGTGAGTCGCAATTTCTGTGGTTTTCACATCGTAAGTTTGAGTCACTAATTTGGGATATAAGCCAATACAAATAATAGGAATTAAGAAACTAGCCGCGATTAGGATTTCTCTGGGGTTAGCATCTTGATACTTCGCTTCACTAGGTAAAACACAGCTATTACCGAAACAGACTGCTTCATCGTTATTAGCGCTTGTAATTTCAGACTGATTGATGTCACAAGTAGATGCTTGGGCGGAGTTGAAGAATACCATTCTCAGCATTGATAGTAGATAAATGGGAGTTAGGATTAATCCCACCGCAGCTAAGAATACCAATCCCATGCGGAAATTAGAACTATAAAGATCGTTGTTTGATATGCCTATGAACACGGCAATCTCGCTAACAAAGCCACTCATTCCAGGGAGAGCCAAAGAAGCCATCGCACCTGCAGTGAATAAGGCGAAGGTTTTGGGCATGACCTCAGCAAGCCCATTAATTTTGTCCATAAATAAGGTATGAGTGCGATCGTAAGTTACCCCTGTTAGGAAAAAGAGAACTGCGGCAATTAAACCATGAGATAGCATCTGTAACATTGCTCCACTGGTACCAATAGCGGTGAAGGAAGCAAGACCTAGTAATACGAATCCCATATGGGAAACTGAAGAGTAAGCTAGGCGGCGTTTCATATTGGTTTGTCCAAAAGAACAATAAGCGCCATAAATGATATTAATTACACCTAAAACAGCTAAAATCGGGGCAAAGTAAACGTGAGCATCGGGAAGTAGTTCCATATTAAAGCGAATTAATCCATATCCTCCCATTTTCAGCAGTACACCTGCTAAAACCATCGATACTGGGGCGGAAGCTTCTCCGTGAGCATCTGGCAACCAAGTATGTAAGGGGAATATAGCTAATTTGACTCCAAAAGCAATTAATAGTCCTGCATATAGTGGTAATTCTAAAGCTAGGGGATAATCTTTTAATCCTAGTGCTACTAAATCAAAACTGTGATTGTCTCCATAGAAAGCCATTCCTAAACCTGCTATCAGGATAAAGATAGAAGCGGCGGCTGTATAGAGTATGAATTTAGTAGCTGCGTAACGGCGTTTCGGGCCTCCCCATATGGCAATTAATAAATATACAGGAACCAATTCTAGCTCCCACATAATAAAAAATAACAAGGCGTCTTGGGCGACAAATACCCCAATCTGTGCCGAATATATCAGCAACATTAGAAAGTAAAACATGCGGGGATTGCGATCAACTTTCCAAGCTGCCAAGATCGAAAGGGTTGTTACTAACCCTGCTAAGAGCACTAAAGGGGCAGAGATGCCATCTACTGAAATTGCCCAACTCAAGCCAAGTTGAGGAATCCAAGGGTAACTTTCTGTGAGTTGAAACTGGGCATTGCTAGGATCGTAATTATTCCAAAAGGCATAACACATTAAAATAAAGTCTGCAATACCGACATACAGGGCATACCAGCGAACGGTTTTACCTTCTTTATCTGGTATAAGAGGAATTGCTAATGAAGCTAACAAAGGTAGTAAAATAATTATTGTTAGCCAGGGAAATTGAGTAGTATTCATTGGACTTTATAAATTAATAAAGAGAACACAATAAAGTAAAAAATGGCTACAAAATTGTGGGGATTTACAGCATAATTCACAATCCAGGAGTCATAAGTTGAGCATATACAAATCATTAAAACTTTAGAAAATATAACTGCCACTATCTATATGACTATTGCGGTTTGCCCAGTTGTGAATTTTCTCTATGATAGGAAAATGAAAGTGACAAACTTGAAACGAAAAAGAATAAATCTTGTTTGAGAAAATTTATTTGATATAATAAGCAGCAAGTAACAAGTCCTAAGCCATTGATATTTCTGGATTTCAACAAATAACTCTTGCCACTACTGAGCCAGCAAATAAATGTCTTAAATTAATATAAAAAATAAATAATTTATAAAATTATTATAAAAGAATTGATTAATTGGAGAACATGTTTCTTCAAAAATTAAAACTATAAAAGCACAACTTCCCCAGTTTTTAAGCTATAGTAAGCTCCCACAATTTTCAGTTCTCCTTGTTCTACTAGCTCCTGAAGCAAAGGTGAAGAGTTTAGTTTTGCCACCTGTAGCGTAACATTGTGCTTAATAGTTTCGATATAAAATTGTTCAACATTATTTTTATTGGCTCTATTGATCGCTGGCTGAATTGCTGCTACGATGCTACCCATTTGACCAGGCAGAGCTTTCCCTTCTAGAGCAGCTCTAACTGTGCCACATTTTTCGTGACCTAGTACCATGAGTACTTTAGAGCCTAAAACTACAGTCCCATATTCTAGGTTACTAATTTCTTCTGGAGTCGCTATATTTCCTGCATTACGGACCACGAATAAATCTCCACCGCCTCGGTCGAAAATAAGTTCGACTGGAACTCGTGAACCAGCACAACTCATGACAGATACCAGAGGTCCTCGTTCTATAGAAACATCTTGCAAGGGTAAGTAATCTTGATGAGGAGCTGCCGCTTTCTTTTTAATAAAACGTTTATTTCCTGATATTAATTCTGCTAGAATTTGCTCTGGAGTGGAATTATGGTCGAGTTTCTCTAGATTCATCATTGTTTGTGCTTCAGTCGCTGAATTAAATCTAGAATTCATTACTCTTGCCGCTATTCCAGTGCCTAAGATAATTGTTACCAATTTGAGTAATTTTCTCCTGGCGATTAGCAAATTCTTGTTCATGGTTTTTCTCCTGATAAACTAAATATTTATTGAACATGAAAATTACACAAATAACTACGGGTACTTGGTTACCTTTTACGAAGTCAGAGGAAGCCAAGGGGCTGATTCCATCGTCCCACAGCGGAATCAGCCCCGTATGCCGTCAAACGACGAGGTCTCTCTAGACCGTAGTTATTTGTGACAAATTAACAGAATAAATTGATTATCTAGGTTAAACCGAACAACAGTACAAAACTTAAAACAGCTCCGAATACAATTAAAGCGTAGAATTGAGCCCGACCAGTTTCGAGATACTTTAAACCCTCTCCACTGAGCAAGGTAGCTAATCCAGTCAAGTTAACTGCACCATCGACGACTCGATAATCGACCTCCATAATTTGTCTGGCTAGACGACGACAACCAACAATGAACACCTTGTAGTAAATGT
>JASJDR010000339.1 GCA_030065615.1 Xenococcus sp. MO_188.B8
TAATACCAAATCCGCATCTCAAAACCCCTTTTTCTTTGTTCCTGATAAAATCATTCTGTCCTCTGTCTTGTCTAATTTTTAAGTGGGGTATCTAAATCGGATTTGGTATTACAATTAAGCGTCAAAAACTGGAGAATCGAGTATCACCATGAAGCGAAACTAAAAAATATTCAGTAAAACTTAGAAGATGGAAAGCGTATTTTAGATTTACTGAATCATATTGTTTTAGAGTAGATATGGGCAGTTTATCTGGAAATTGACCTCCCAAAAATCCCTGCCCAAATCCAAAAATGGAGTTTATATTGACCCATAAATATCTGATTACTTCCCGAACTCTGGTTACTTCCCGAACATCTTTGAAGAAGGTTTGACGATTAACCAGTATCATGCCGATGGCATGAAATGAGCTAATACATTAAGGCAGAAAATAGAAGTTCCGCCAGGTGGTTTTGACCATGACCAAAATTATGTTCGTATTGCATAGCTTTTGGTTTTGAGAAAATTATTGCCTTTATTCAGAACTGGTCAAGAAAATCAATAAAGTTAAATATTGAATTTCCCTTGAGTCCTCTAATAGGCACTCATCGGTTGGTCAATTTTAAGAAGATATTTCTCCGGCAATTTCAGTTAACAGTTTAGTAGCTAACTGTTTTTTCTCAGCATTATTCATCTTTTTTAATTCGCTGTTTAAAGCTTTTTCGTTCACAGACTGATTCCATAAATTCAAAGATTTTCCTCCTAACAAAGCTGTCTTACCCACTAATTGTTGTAGCACTTGATTATTAGGTGCCATTAACCAGCCTGCTTTTCCATCTTGGAGGTAACTTTCCAACTCCAACCCTTTCATAAACCCAGTTCTACCACAGGCGTGAAGCATTTTGTCGCAAACGGATTCAGCAGTTTTAGTTGCCGTAAATTTTAATTGCCATAACCATGAGTTACAAGCAGCACGGGGCTTTGCGGTTGAATCCTTATGAATTGACCAGTCACAGTTATGAGTAATTTTATCCAGACGTTTGGCTAGGGAAAAAGTAAAACAACGGGAGCAATTGGTTTCAGAGATCGCTTCCCCAAAATAATCCTGAATTGCAGGATAATCAGCTACTCGCATACCCAAATCTTGGTGTTTCTTTTTCGTGGTGTGACCTTTGGCGATATCAATTGCTCCCATCGCAATACCATTGTTGCAAGCTGACAGTAAGAGAAGAAATACAGGAGTTGATTCATCAATTTGTTCGACGGGAATAGTGACATGATCCACTAAAAAGGTTTCTGATTGATTTCCTCGTAAATCTAAAGCATCCCAGTTTTCAGGTTCTGCTGGCATTTCATCGGCGTAAAGGACAAAACAGGAGATGTCGGAGTCTTTGTCCTTAAATTCAGAACTAACTGTTTCCACCAAGTACCAATCAGCTAATCCAGTTGAAGTTGTCCAAGAAGCTTTTTGAAAGAAGTTCCAACCTTCAGCAACTTGTTTAACTTGGGAGCTAAGGGGATACCAAAAATGAGAACCTGTGGTCGGATCTGAATAGGAGAGTGTACCCAGGAAAACATCTCTATCTAAACGCTGTAACAGTCGTTGTAATTCAGGGTTACTTTCAGCCTGTAAGAGTACTAGTGTTGTTGCCAAAAGATGCATAATGTAACACATGGCAGTACTGGGACAACCATAACGAGCAATAGTTTCCACTACCATTGCGGCACAGGTATGATTTTCTCCTAAACCTCCCCATTTTTTAGGAACAAGCAATCCTAGTAATCCCAAAGAAGCCAGTACTTCTATGTTTTTACGAGGATAGATCCGATGGCCATCAAATTCTTTAGCATTAGGGCGCAGAATTGTAGTGCATTTCTCCTTGAGTTGTATTTGTAATTGCTGTTGAGCCGGAGTTAACATCCACTGGGGATCAAAATCATGGTCGAGTCCTCCAAATGATTCTGAATGCCAATTATTATTGATATGCATCTTCATTAATTGCTGAGCAGATAGAACTTATGTTTTGATAGAAACATTGTAGATCGCGACTGAGAAAGTTTTTAAAGTTAAATATTTTATTTCAATCATGTTGCAAGAATTCAAGGTTGATCAGTCATTGATATTAGGCGAGAGGTTCACTTCTCGCGATCGCACTACGATCAAAAATGCGAACTATTAACTCCTATTTTTTTCCCATTTTTCTCACAAAAGGGCGATCGCAAAATTAGCGGATAGTGAGGCTATTCCGGGAGCAAAACATCTGCAAGTGTTAGCCGAAATTATGAAACTGCGTCGGGCTTGTTGTAATACTCGTTTAGTAATGTCTGACAGTAATTTACCCAGTGCCAAATTAGAACTATTTGGCGAAGTTTTAGAAGAATTATTGGATAATCGGCATAAAGCTTTAGTATTTAGTCAATTTGTCGATCATTTACATATTATCCGTGATTACCTTGATGCAAATAAAATATCATATCAATATCTCGATGGAAGTACCCCAGCTAAACAAAGAAAAATCAGAGTAGATAAATTTCAAGGTGGCGAGGGGGATGTCTTCTTGATTTCGCTCAAAGCTGGCGGAACAGGACTCAATCTCACTGCGGCTGACTATGTGATTCATATGGACCCCTGGTGGAATCCTGCGGTTGAAGATCAGGCTTCAGATCGCGCTCACCGCATTGGACAACAGCGTCCTGTAACTATTTATCGTTTGGTTACAAGGGGAACAATTGAGGAAAAAATTGTGGAATTACATCATCATAAAAGGGATTTAGCTGATAGTTTGCTTGAAGGATCGGAAGTTAGTGGCAAGATGTCCACTGATGAATTATTGCGCTTGATGACTCAGTAATATTTTTACATCGATTATTTAAGATCATCTTCTGATAGTCTGGCTTGTTTCATAAAGTGACGGAGTAGACCAATTTTCAAGTCTTTGTTGCCATGAATTGGAACAGAAATCCTTTTTGCTTCACCGGGTTTATAGTAAATATGATGACTGCTTTGAATCCGAAGCAATTGCCATCCATGACGCTCTAAAATTTTGGCCAACTTCTTGCCAGAAATTGACTTCATATAGCAATTTCCATAATACGACTTTTTTCCGTTGTTTCAAGAGTTTCAAGATCGACTGAAAGACAGCCCTCTATCGCTTCATACAAATTTGTTAGTAGTTCTTCAAAACTATCTCCTTGGGTCGCACAACCAGGAATAGCAGGAACTTCAGCCCAAAATCCACCTTCTTCAGCTTCGTGAATGACAACTTTTAATTTCATTAATTTACTCCTATTTTGAGAAGTAGAAGTGTATCTATAAATATTTATGATTATATTCAAATTTGCTATTAATCAATTAGCGTCTTGAAAGTATAGGATTTTTCAGTTTTTAGACTAAAATGCTTAAGTCAAGCGATTTGTCGAACTTGGACAAGTAAGCGTGGTGGTTTATTCATGGCTAACTGGGCGATAACTAGGATATAAGTGAGATTATACTGCTTTCATGGCTGATAATTCCTAAAATACGGGTATTATCCCTGATGACTATCGGATAATTCCTTGATTTACTTGTTTTATTGATATATCTAGGGTAATGATAATGAAACCGGTAAGTAAATTCTGCTCAAGCATTTTTATTGCAATAGTAATAAATCTTGGTACTCTTGGCTGGGCCAGTAAGGGCCAGACAATGGAATATCAAGATAATAGTGTTTCGTTCTCGCTAGATGGGGGTACTGGATATGTATTGTTAGGTGGGAGTTTCACAATAGAAGAATATTCAGTTACTGAAGGTCAAGATCCGGATGGACATATTAAAGCTGAAGAGAAAATTTTTAATGATAAGGGTAGCATGACATTCAGTGTTGGCCGCCAAGGATCGTCAGATGTTGCAGAATGGTTTCACACTGAAATACATGCATGGAAGACTACATTTAATCATGAAGCAGATGACTTGAATTTCGCTTTTAGAGGGACACTAAAGCTAAAAGTGTCTGCAGAAGGAGGTGAGGATACATATACTTTCTCAAACATTGGCATTGCACAAGGACATTCCGGAAGAGCCAATAATTGGTGGTTTGGTGGGGAAGACTGCATATATCTGACAGAAAATAAAGTTTCCTGTTACGGCACAAATTCTAGTGGTTCTACGGTGGAAGTTGTCTTTCAGCGTGGTGACAACCCTGTAAATATAATTACAGTCTCGCCTACAACAGAATTCGTTGATACGAGAAATTGGATGGGTAAAATCAAAGACAAAGACAATGTTGCCCTAGATGAAATCATGATGCCCGGTAGCCATGATGCAGGAATGTCAGAAACCGAGCATTGTAGTGCACCTACAAGTAGGACTAAAACACAAAGCCTGCCCATTCAAGGACAATTGGAGAGTGGTTCAAGATATTTCGATATCCGAGTGGATTATGATCACGGTGAATTGGTGACCTATCATCGTGATCCTTCTCTTCATATCTTCGGCTGTAACGGTCAAAAACTGGAGACTATTTTGAATGAAACAAGAGATTTTCTCGGTAATTATCCTACAGAAATGGCGATTCTTAGAATTGGTCATATTCGCTATGACGAAAAGGATACAACAGAAAAGATACGCGAACGCTTTAACAGCTATAGTGCAAAGGATACAAAAGAAAAGATAAACGAACTCTTGAACAGCTATAGTGAAGTGATGTATGGCAACACCAATGAGAAAATAAACCTGGCAAAAGTCCAGTTAGGTGATGTGCAAGGAAAAATGATCGTTGTCTTGGACTACTCCGATGATAGCGACTCCAATGATATTGACCAGAAAAATGGGCGTTTTAGCTATGAACAACTTGACCCTAAAACAGAACCACTTGACCCTCAACTTGACCTTGAAGAAGAAGTTTGTAAAAAAACTGATGCTAATGCTAATATAATGGTGTGCGAAAAATATGCCGATAAAAGCTCTTATGATGATATGGAAAAAGATCAATTAGGCAAGTGGGATAGATGGGCCGATCACGGGAAAGATTCTTTATTTTTACTGTCTTGGACATTGACAGGGATATTAGACACAATCGAAAATCATGCAAAAGAGGCAAACTCCAAGCTTCCTGGCTTTTTACATACTCAAATCGTGGAAAATGGAAAGAAAAAACCTAACATCGTCTATATCGATTACGTAAATAGCAAAACAACGCAGAGTATTATTCAATATAATTTCTAGTGTAGGCGAGTTGCTTATAGCGACTGTCTTAAAAGTCAAGCAATTGGTGGTCACAAAATCAATCAGCGCGATCACTGATCTTGTAGGCTGGGTTTCCTAACGTCAACCCAGCAATTAGAATTCTTTGCTTACCCAACAATTTACTGCACTGGACGCTCAGGAATTACGACTGGCGACTTCTTTTTAAAATGCGACTGTACCATAGCAAAAAATCTTATACTCAATCTATTGATGTTACGCGAGAAGTTCAATTATCGTGATCGCACAACTAAATTTAAATTATTATTTCTGGTGGCAAAATATCTTCGATTTGTTCCATAACCTTAGTTGGTAGAATTGAAAAAGATACCAACCCAACGGCAACTTATGCTAAAAACCATCGAAGGAATTTATAAAGATGGGCAAATTCAGCTCACCGAGCTACCGCAAGATGTTAGAGATCGCTCGCAAGTTCTCGTCACCTTTCTCGATCCTAGCAAAATCGATCCTGTCAAACTACGCCAACTGATAGATCAGCTAGAGACAATTGAGGGGATTCAGCAAGGCTTTGAGGAACTGAACTCTGGTCAAACTCGCCCCATCGGGGATTTTGTTCAAGAAATGCAGCAAAAGTATGACATTTCAGGTTGAAATTACCACAGTTGCAGAAGCTCAGATTGAACAAGCCTATCGCTGGTATCGAGAACGTAACCCTAGATTTGCTGATCGTTGGTTTCGAGGATTAATGAATACAATTGCTACTCTACAGGAAAAGCCTCAGCGCTGTTCCTTAGCAGTGGAACATGAAATTTTTCCAGAAGAAGTACGGCAACTTCTTTATGGGAAAGCCAAAAAT
>JASJDR010000340.1 GCA_030065615.1 Xenococcus sp. MO_188.B8
CATAAATACAGGAATCATACATAAATGACTACTACTCTACAGCAACGCGAAAGCGTCAGCTCTTGGGAGAAGTTCTGTCAGTGGATTACTAGCACAGACAACCGCATCTATGTTGGTTGGTTCGGTGTTCTCATGATCCCCTGCCTTCTCGCAGCTACAACTTGTTTCATCATTGCCTTCATCGCTGCTCCTCCCGTGGACATCGATGGTATCCGTGAGCCTGTTGCAGGTTCATTGGTATACGGAAATAACATCATCTCCGGTGCTGTTATCCCTTCCTCTAACGCTATCGGTCTTCATTTCTACCCCATTTGGGAAGCTGCTTCTTTAGATGAGTGGTTATACAATGGCGGTCCTTACCAATTGGTAGTATTCCACTTCCTCATCGGCATTTTCTGCTACATGGGTCGTCAGTGGGAACTATCTTTCCGTTTAGGAATGCGTCCTTGGATTTGTGTTGCATACTCTGCGCCTGTATCTGCAGCAACTGCAGTATTCTTGATCTATCCTCTAGGTCAAGGTTCCTTCTCCGATGGAATGCCTTTAGGAATCAGCGGAACATTCAACTTCATGTTGGTCTTCCAAGCTGAGCACAACATCCTAATGCACCCCTTCCACATGTTGGGAGTAGCAGGAGTATTCGGCGGTTCCTTATTCTCCGCAATGCACGGTTCTCTAGTAACTTCTTCCTTAGTACGTGAAACTACTGAAACTGAATCGCAAAACTACGGTTATAAATTCGGTCAAGAAGAAGAAACTTATAACATCGTAGCTGCTCACGGATATTTTGGTCGCTTAATCTTCCAATACGCTTCTTTCAACAACTCTCGTTCCTTGCACTTCTTCTTAGGTGCTTGGCCCGTGATCGGAATCTGGTTCACTGCTATGGGTGTCTCCACAATGGCATTCAACCTTAACGGATTCAACTTCAACCAATCCATCATCGACTCTCAAGGTCGCGTTGTTGGAACTTGGGCTGATATCTTAAACAGAGCTAACTTAGGATTTGAAGTCATGCACGAGCGTAACGCTCACAACTTCCCCTTAGACTTAGCTGCTGGCGAATCCGCTCCTGTTGCTTTAACTGCTCCTGCTATCAATGGTTAATTCCTTGATTGCACAGCAATAAAGTCTAAATTAAAAAACGTCTCTCTTAACTGGGAGGCGTTTTTTTGTTATGAATATTAATTAATTCTTCTCTTAAAGGTAAAGGATTATAGCCTAGAGAAAATGCCTTACTGCTATCAAGAGATGCGTCCGGCGATCGCGGAGCAATCATGTTAATATCTGTTTGTTTTCCTGGTCTAATCAAACTTTTGGGTAATTGCAATACTTCGGCTAACAATAAACCAAATTCATAACGAGATATTCTTTCTTTTCCTCCTAGATGTAATATGCCCTGTACTTGCTCTTCAATAGCGAGTAATAGTCCTTGGGCTGCGGTAGTTGCGCTAGCAGGGGTACGGAATTCATCAACAAATAAATTTAACTCTTGACCAGTTTTTAAACTATTAATAAATCCTTGGATAAAACTATTAGCTACAGGAGAAGATAAACCAAACATTAAAGGCATTCTACAGACTACTGTTGTAGGATAAACTGAGAGCATTTCTTGTTCGGCTGCTACTTTTTGCTCACCATAAGTACAAATTGGGCAAACGCGATCGCTTTCTTTATAAAAAGAATTTTTGCCATCAAATACTAAATCTGTAGAGGTAAAAGCACAAGGTATTTGATATTCGGCACATATCTTAGCAATATTTACTGAAGCAGTAACATTAATTGCGTAGGATTCTTGCGGGTTTTGTTGACAATAATTTGGCTTAGAAGCTGCTGCGGTATGAATTACAGCATCAGGTTTAAGTTGCGCAAATAATGCTTTTATTTGCTCATATTCTCTTAAATCTACTTTAAATAAATTAACACCAGAAATATTTACAGCATGATTAAAATAAGTTCCATAAACTTCCCATCGTGCTGATGCTTCTTGACATAAATTCCAGCCCAAAAAACCACTTGCACCTGTAACAAGAAGCCTTTCCATACTTTAGAGAGGTAAAATTATCAACTATCAATTATCAATTAGTACTTATCCTTCAAGAAACTCGATAATTTCTTTGTTTTTCAATTTGCAACATTCTCCTGTTTCAGTATTGCTTGATTCAGATAATACCGAAGCGACTAAAGAATTATTACGTGAATGGGAAGATCTCAGTTGTTGGACTTCTTGTTCTAAAGATTCAATCCGATCTATCAAAGCTCTAATTACTGTAGCTTCTGAATCAGGTAAATTCCCATGTGCTAAAGGATTAATTTTAACTCCAGAACGATGAACAACTCTTCCAGGAATCCCTACTACTGTGCAATCTGAAGGCACATTTCTTAGGACAACTGAACCTGCACCAATACGAACATTATCACCAATTTGCAGATTTCCTAAAACCTTCGCCCCTGCACCCACAACGACATTTTCTCCCAAGGTAGGATGACGTTTGCCTGTTTCTTTTCCTGTACCACCTAGAGTTACTCCTTGATAAATCAAAGAGCTATCGCCTACTATAGCGGTTTCCCCAATGACGACTCCCATGCCATGATCGATAAATACTCCTTGACCAATTTGCGCTCCTGGGTGAATTTCGATTCCTGTGATAAAACGACTTATATGCGATATCAAACGAGGAATCAAAGGCATTTTCATGAGAAATAGCCAATGAGCAAAGCGATGCAATAATAAGGCTTGTAATCCTGGATAACAAAATAAAACTTCAAGCCAATTGCGGGCTGCTGGGTCACGGTCAAAGATGATACGGAAGTCGGCAACTAATGAAGATAACACTGGTTAAATTTCTGATTTTTTTAGTCTCTAACATTTTATCGTCCTATCGGTATTTTTAGATCTTAAACTCCTAGGAAACAAATTGTTTCTCTGCCGACATAAAGTTATTTTTTGACTTTAATTGCTTCAATAGCTTGCTGAGATTTGATTTCAAGCCTTGCTAACTTAACCTTGATAGGGCTGCTAACTATTTTTGAACAGAAAGACGATAACCTGATCGCTGATTAGGGGAAACTGAACCAACCCAGATTTCGTATCTTCCTGGTTTCCATTGGGAATCTTGAACTACTGCATCTCGATGATTATTTTTGCCAAAACCACAACGGATATTATTCTTTCCAGGACCTTTGACGATCAGAGTGGTATCACTACCTCGGCTATTGACCTTTAAACTGAGTTGAGCAAATTCACCTTCTAAGGTCATAATGTGGTCTGGTTCAGGATCACCATAACCCATGCAGGGATTGCCATGGCGATCACGATTAGTAATGGAGGCTAAAGAATAACTCCCTCCTGTACTTCCTCTAACGATAGCCGAAGTTTGGCTAGAACCAACAGCGAGGATGAAATGGTCTTGGTTTGGTCTTTGGGCAACGGTAGCGATCGCAGGAATCAAAGTTAGACCTGCAATTAAAGACCCATAAATAGCACGATACAACTTGATCATTGCTTCATCTCTCTTCAATACTGATCATAAAATCACTAGTTATTTCTAGCGAAATTCTCTAGATGCTCAGTGCAATTAGTCTGAAATTCAAAAAATTGCATCCGTAATTGCACTTAATTTTAAGGCATTTTTGGTCTGTAGTATATGAAGAATTGATCAAGATTTATGATCGCAATTGTAAAGTTTAAGAGCAATGAATTAGTGAGGCGAGCAGGGGGAGGAGAAAATCAGGCTTATCTGAACAGTATCGCTCAAAGCCATGTACTCTTAAAACAGAGCCTCATAGATATCTTCAGAATTAGCATTGAGGTAAGGACGCTGTAGTTCAATTCCCAGCCGAGAAAATTCTTGGCGGATTGATTCGGTTAGCTCTTCTGGGGAGTTCTTGCCGTTTTGCCAAGCTGCCATTAAACCATTGGCTACGATTTGGCAGCGGTTCATCCCGAAACTTTCTTGAGCAGCAAATTTGTAGTTAGGCTCTTCTGCTAAACTCATTCCTGGTGTCAATAACTTGCTGAACAGAGGCACTTCAGGCTGAAAATAGAATCTATTTTCTCTATAAACAGTCTGTAAAACCTCTCGAATAATATTATAAAGTTCCATCCGTTTCCTGCTGGATCACTTGCCAACTGGGGTCAAAGTAGCCAGTGCTGCAATTGCTTGTGTGGAGGCGCTGGTAAAATTCTTGGTCTATCCCTAGCAGGGTATTATTTTCTAAATTTTGGTGCCATGCCACATTAGCTGAATTGCTTTTGAGTGAAAGGCTAGGGCGCAGGGAGCCATTGTAATAGATGCCGTAGAGAAAATTTCTTAGTAACAGGCACAGATATTTATTCTTTAGCTCCTCAGGGATTTTCTGAAAGCGAACTACTGTTTCAGCCGGAAGCGCCAAGGGTTGATAATCGCGATGGCGAATGCAAAAATTGGACTCGATCTCAATGTTGCTGACGATGTCGTCAAGAGAAGCTAGTATTTGATGGGAAAAAGGGTTAAGGGACGTTGTTTTCATCTGATTGTGACCGATAAACATTCAAGAAGGAGTAGAGTTACAGCGAATTAGATCAGTTTCTGGTATACCAAAAACAGTTAACATTGACTGCTCTGGTCGGCAGAGTAGACTCTTCGCAACTTGAAGCATGCAGATCCCAGTGTTGTTAAAAGATTTTTGGTAGTGAATCATTGCTTCAATTTGATGGATTAGGGCAAGACCAGCAAACTGGACAACTCGCTTGAGAAAGTCACACCGATACTCCAGAATTAGAGGGAACGTCTTGAGATAAGCTTGAGTGAGGACTGCAATTGAGGGTTGGAGAACTTCTAGGGGAATTACCGCCAGCCGCAGCGATTCTTCTAACTCAATTGAAGGGTCTACCACTAAGCTGCTCAGCCAGATTCCTAAGTAACTTGCGAATAAATTTCCCAAGTCAAAAGCTGGATCGCCCCAAGCACAGCGCTCCCAATCAATAAGTCGCACTATGCCATCGTCTGGGGACTTCCCTGGGGAGGACAATTGCTGCCACTCCTGGTGAACCAAAATGTTATTTAGCTTCAGATCGTTGTGGGTTAAACAGCAGGGAGCCCAGTGAGTTTCTAGATCTGCGATCGCTGATTGCAAACTCTGGTAACGCTGATAGAGGATAAAGAACTTCAACCCAGCTGCGGGAACTGAGCCAAAAATTTCCGGTCCAATGCGTTTGAGCCTTTGAGCTGGATTCCCAAATTGGTAGCGCAATTTTCCCTCTGGCATTTGAGCTATAAAATCGTGGTATTCTTGACGATTGAAAGTAAGGCAATGTAATACTGCTAAAACAGTACCAACAGTATTTGCGATCGCCGTAGGAAATACTTGCTCTTGATAGTAAAAACTGGCGAGATCGAAATATTCGCTTAAATAGTTATAGACAAGAATTGAATTGTGCTCATCAAAATAAATTGCCTCGGAAACCCATGAGCCAATGGAACTTAAATCGGGAAAATACTGCAACAAGCGATGAAACTGCCACTCATTGAAGAATTCATGCGCAGTTTTGCCATTTTGAGAGCGACGTTCCTGTTTCACCAGCAACTTGCAGTGATTGGGAAAGCTAACTAGAAGATTGAAATTCTTGGCAAATTCTTGCGGCTCAACCTTAGCAAATTCTGAATCTTCTCGTTTACAGAGACCTGAATCCAGAAGATACTGAGAGATATTTTGAGAGGATAGGGAAAATGCCATTGTAAAGTTTCCAATTAAAGAGCACTGACTACTTAACAAGTATGCTAGATTTCGATAGTATTTTCCAAATAGACCAAAAATGTTACCAAATTTAAAGAGTAAACTATTTTTTACGTCTTTTTCTCTTGCTTTCAAAACAAATTTGGTAATAAAATTTTCCTATACTTTTGATACTTCAATGCCCTAGGAGAATGTTATGATTCATCCTTTCGATCTAGATCCTTCTGACTTGGAAGTGCTCGATCTCGATTTTGAAGAGCAGCTAATGGAAGAAGAGTC
>JASJDR010000098.1 GCA_030065615.1 Xenococcus sp. MO_188.B8
TGTTCGTCAATTAGATCGGTATCGTAACTTCGGCGCATTATAGAAGAGTATTTTTCCCTAGTTCTAAGTTTCTTGACTCATTCTATGATTTTTCAAACACGCTCTCTGACATATTCGGCAGTGTCTTCTGAGCCAGTCCATCTACCGCCGAAGGGAAGTTGAACAATATTCAATATTATAGTGAAGCGTGGTATGGTCATCAAAAAACTTCACAGCTAATTCTGGTGACAGGGGAGTGGTATAAATCGTTGTTACTTGTTCAGCTAAACCATACATTATGAATATCTCCAACACTAAATCTTGTGCCAATTGTCTAACCCTAATCGTGTAAAGCAACTGAATCTTGTCCCTTGAAGAGCTTACCATCATGGGCGTTATCAACTGGTTGAGCGAAAGAATTATTCCCACACTATGAACCAAAGGGGAAGAACCAGAGAAGAATCAGCAGCATACGGATAATCAACCAATCGGCATAATCTTTGTCTTGTATACTTTAGGGCTATTAAGTTATCAGCAATTTAAAGCCCTGATTTTGCCAGGTAAGGTCAGAAGCTGCAAAATTCACTTGGTATAGCGATCGCTAACAAAATTGCTCATTTTGGGCGCAGGCAGATGGGAAACAAACGGACCATACAAATTGATTGGGTTCAGCTAATTCTATTTCAACATCAACCAGATCTTTGTCTTCAGCCAAACTGGTAACTGGGTTTTTTTCAGCATAAAACCCCTTTTTTCCTGAATAATACTTTTGCGGCTGTTGATAATCAGATGGTCTTTTCCTTTATTACTATCAGCGATTAATACGTAATCACTAGCATTCTGTAACCATTCTGGAGATAATTCTGGACTGGTAAGATCTCCAAAATGACTGGTATCAAAAATTACTGTAACTATACAACCTTTATCGTTTAATCGTTGGAGCAAAGGAGTCATCTCGACATCTGCTCTAGATCCCGAATAGTGAATATATATTAGATCCCCAGATTGTGCTTGCGCAGCTATTTCTCTAAAAGCCTTGACGATATTCTCGTAAGTAGGTTTGACTTTCTGGGGCGCGGAGCTAAAACCATCTGGGGTGTTAGTTTCTTCAAAAGGAGATGTTAATTGCCAAATATTATTTTGGGGAACATTGAGGGTATTTTGAATGTAACTGACTACCAGATTGAGATCGGTTTTGCGATCTTCTGAATATGGGTTTGGTTCATAGCGATCAATCTCAATCAATAAAGCGTAGAAATTATTTAACTCAGTTTTCGCTCTTCTTGTTGGTTCTAATTCCAGAGATTTAGGTTGCCAATCAGATATTGTTGTCGGATTATATAGAGTCTTAGCAGTAGTGTAACTTTGTTCGTGATGGGTTAATTGCATAGTGTTTTCCCTTGGGCTTTTCTTGATAATTGAAGTTATGTACCATTTCTGTGATTGCTAATAGGTCAACGTAATTTCATAGTTTTTTCTCCTTGCTTTTTGTTGATGACTTAAGTATGTTCCTTATCGCAAGCAGAAAAAATCCCTTTTAGTTGAGAAAAGTTCAGGAAAAAGTTCAGGAAAAAGTTCAGGCATTATCTTGAATTAGGGAATTATAGCGATCGCATTTTTTCTCAATTAAAGCGAGAATGACACTCGTTCCTCGCTTGGCGCGATCGCATAAATTAATGAAGTAAGGTTTTGGACTTATCGCTCTTGAACATTCTGTTGTTGTTTACTAACAGAGGAAAGATAGCTTTGATAAGCTGTATCCTCTACTACTATGTTCAATTTCTGCTTGAGGTAAAACCACCATTTTCTTAATTTCCAGAATTTACTACTCTCTATTGCCAGAAGTAGATTCTTTAACTTGTCAGCTTGTGTTTGAGCTATTTGTAGCTGTTTTTCCACTAGCTGAATATCTGATTTGGAATTTTTCTTGACACTATTAAGTTCTGACTGTAACTTAATAAGTTCTTCTTGCTGCTCATTGATTTTGCCCCAAGCATCAGCAAGGTCATACTCCATTTCTTTAAATAAACAATTAGTAGGATAATTGCGACTGATTTCTACAGAGATCTTTGTATCTTCTGCTTTAGTTGAGGCAACAATCAAGCCATCACCACTATAAGATTCGATAATATTATGAGATACTAGTACATGAATCCCTTTATTTTGTAAAAACCGTAAACATTTTTGATGGGTTAAGGGATCATGAGAAATAGAATGATGATGAGTAGATATTATCAAAAAGCGAATTTTTTTCTGTTCTAAAGATTTAATTGCTCCTTGAAGCATCTCTAATTCAAAACCTTGAATATCACATAACAGCAAATCAATAAAATCTATACCTTGCTGTGCGATAAAATCATCAATACATATTACAGGAATATCTTTTCTCGAATTATCACTTTCACAAATAAATGGTGCTGAGGCTACTGATGTTTTGCCAATTGCAGCGTTTAAAAAATTACCAGTAGTACCATTAAGAGCAAAATTACGCTTACCTACCTCCAGATTATTAGGATCTGGTTCAATCAGATAATTTTTGGCATGATTAATCTGCTTATTAAACCATAAAGAATAATAAGACCAAAAACTGCCTAATTCTAGCATTTTTGCTCCATCATCAAGATGATTAAGTAGTTCAAAAAATACTTTTTCTTCTTGAGGTTCATGATGTCCCTTAAGCAGGCGAATAGTCTCTCTCATCCAGCGCCCACCATAGCAGTCTTGAATGATTTTAATGCCGTTATGCATTAGCTGATATTTCTCATTTCCTTCCTCAAAAATTTCTCCGGCTTGAGGAATTTTGGGAATAGTTTCACAATCTTTACAGCTTACTGTAATCGCAATTCGACGCTTTTGTTCTGGGATTAAAGGTAGTGAATTAATATCTTGATCTATATTTGGTGTCATCATTCAATGCTATCAGTTTTACTTGTCTAATAATAATTAATTTTGGCTCTGACGATTTGACAGCATCTAGGTATTGCTGAGTCAGCAAGCGAGCTATTTTCCCTGCTGAAATCACTAGCTTCTGGAACTAGAGATCGCGTTATGATCTATCTGATCAGAAAAATATTTAAAAATTAAAGATTAGAAATTTATGGCGATCGCAAGCGAAACTCAACTTACTCAAGAAAATAGTTCTAATTCATCATGGAAAATTAAACTTTTATACGATGGAAAATGTCCTCTTTGTGTGCGAGAGGTCAAGTTTTTACTCAAACGAGATCGGGGACGAGGTATTGTCAATTTCGTTGATATTGCTGACCCTAACTACAATCCCGAAGCCAATGGAGGAGTCGATTTTGCCACCGCAATGGGACGTATTCATGGAATTTTACCCGATGGCACAGTGATCAAAAATGTCGAAGTTTTTCGCCGAGTTTATGAAGAGTTGGGGATGGGTTGGGTTTATGCTCTTACCAAATTACCCGCGATCAGCAAAATTGCCGATATCCTCTACGGTGTCTGGGCAGATTGGCGCTTACAGCTTACAGGAAGACCTAGTTTATCTGAAATTCTCGCAACGCGAGCTTCTGAATGCAATTCAAAAGGAAGATGTCAGAAACATTGAACAGTGAGCATTTAAAATTTCTTCCAGTTCCTTATTCTTTATTTGCCTATGTCCCAACCAACTTCTTGTTCATCGGATTTTGATCGCCAGATAATGCAAAGATGTATCCAATTGGCAAAGAAAGCAGCAGGAAAAACAGCGCCTAATCCCTTAGTGGGTTCGGTAATTGTTAAAGATGGCAAAATTATTGGAGAAGGATTTCATCCCCAGGCCGGACAACCCCACGCGGAAATATTTGCCTTGAAAGATGCAGGAATAGCAGCCAAAGGAGCGACTTTGTATGTTAATCTCGAACCTTGTAATCATTATGGTCGCACTTCGCCCTGTAGTGAAGCTTTAATTACCGCGGGAGTCGCTAAAGTTGTGGTAGGGATGGTCGATTGTGATCCTCGGGTTGCTGGGGGGGGGATCAAGAAGTTACGGGATGCAGGAATAGAAGTATCTGTTGGCATAGAAGAAGCTGCTTGTCGTCAACTCAACGAAGCTTTTATTCATCGGATTACCCATCAAAAACCCTTTGGTATCCTTAAATATGCCATGACCCTAGATGGCAAAATTGCGGCTTCTACAGGACATAGTGCTTGGGTCACGGGCAAAGCTTCCCGTCATCGGGTACATCAATTACGCAGTACCTGTGATGCGGTAATTATTGGCGGCAATACCGTCAGAAAAGATAACCCCCAACTGACTACTCATAATCTTACAGAGCATAACCCTTTGCGAATTGTCATGAGTCGTAGTTTGGATTTGCCGACAGAATGTAATCTCTGGCAAATTGATGTGGCTCAGACTCTAATCTTTACGCAAAAAAATACTAATCTAACCTTACAAAAAAAATTAATCGATCAGGGAGTAGAAATTGTTGAGTTGGAAACAGTTACACCATTAGCTGTCATGAATAATCTCTACCACAGAGGCTTATCGAAAATTTTATGGGAATGTGGGGGAGTTTTAGCCGCTAAAGCAATTGCCGATGGGGCAATTCAAAAAGTAATGGCATTTGTCGCTCCCAAAATTATCGGTGGCGAGACGGCACTTTCTCCTGTGGGAGATTTAGGTTTTACCAAGATGACAGAAGCTTTACCATTGGAAAAAATTAAGATTCAAACTATTGAACAAGATATCTTAATTGAAGGCTATTTTTAAGATATTAGTTGGGAGTGAAGGATATTGATTTTTCACTGTGTTAACTCACAGTTACTGATGAGTGACTAAAAAGCTTGAATCCATTCTTTGATTTCATATTCTGTCCAAATACCATTTTGCCAATAAGGATCAGATTCTACCAATTCTCTGACTTTCTTCTCACTAGCTGCTTCATAGATCCCAAAAACTTTAGTATTGTCTTTAGTAGGGCCTAAAGTTATCAAAATACCTTGTTGCTTTTGACTAGTAAGACCATTTAAATGATCTTGACGGTAAGGGGTACGTTTTTCCAAAGCATTTTCACAGTAACTACCCCACATAATAAATTTAGGCATGATCTTGAATCTCCGACTCAATCATTTCATAGTTAGGATACCTGATTATTGTTAACTGATCGCGATTTCCAGCAAATAAATATATTACTTCTGGTTTATTGCCATTCTTTTGGGGGGCATAGCTGCAGATTAAGCGATCGCAGAAACAGTATATGAACTAAATATCGCCAGAAAAAAGATGATTAGATTATGAACTTTCATCATTGTTCATAATTCAGAATTCGTAGTTTTCAGGACGATGTCCTAGTCACCGTTACACCGCCGTAAAAGCGGTGCACCGCTTTTCCTCGTATAATTACCAGAACCATGGGTTTTAAACTAATAGATAATCGCCTTTTATCCCTAGAACCGCGAACGAAATTTAATCTCATTCTTTTATTTACTGCGGGTCTTTTTTTTTGGACAAGTCTTACTTGCTTGCTACCTACTTTGCCGACCTACATTCAAGATATAGGGGCGACAACTGAACAAGTTGGGCGCATCATGGGTTGTTTTGCCATTGGCTTATTAATTTTTCGCCCTTGGTTGGGACAACTAGCCGATTGCCGAAGTCGAAAATCAGTTATTTTGATTGGAACCCTGGCGACAGGAATTGCACCTATTGGTTATATTTTTGTGCATTCTATTATGGGATTAGCAGCCATCAGAGCATTTCATGGCATTAGTGTGGCTGCTTTTACTATTGGTTATGGTGCTTTAGTCGTTGATTTTGCTCCTCGTCTACAACGTGCTACCTTAATTGGTTATATGAATTTAGTTGTCCCTATTGGCATGGGACTAGGGCCTGCTTTAGGAGGATTTTTAGTATCATTAGCTAGTTATCAATTATTATTTGCATTTTCTGCGATTTCTGGGGTTTTAGCCATCATTTTCGCTAGTAAGCTCAAAACTAAACCCCAATATCTCACCAAGAATCAACAAAACCAAACTGTATCCCCAAAACCTCTCCGTAGTTTTGGGCAATTAGCCCAAGATTCTGCTTTAATAACCCCCGCATTAATTTTGTTAATTATTGGCATAGTTTTTGGCACTTTAATAACTTTCTTGCCTCTATATGTAAGGGATTTAAAGCTAGATTTTAATGTGGGTTTATTTTATACTGCGACTGCAATTTCGAGCTTTGTCGTGCGTCTTTTTATCGGTCAATTCGCAGATCGTTATGGTAGAGGGTTGGCAATTAGTACTAGTTTAGTTTGCTATTTAGTTTCTATGGCTTTGCTTGCGATCGCTAAAAGCGCTGCTATTCTTTTGTTATCTGCTTTGATCGAAGGATTAGCTGGGGGAATCGCTATCCCCATGATTTTAGCCTTAATTAGCGATCGCTCCAGCCTCCAGGAACAGGGAAAAGTCTATGCTATTTGTTTAGGCGGCTTTGATTTGGGAATGGCGATCGCAGGACCTGGGTTAGGAGCATTAGCAAAAACTTTGAGTTATAGCGGTTTATTCTTCTTAGCCACCCTCTTATCCGCGATCGCTTTAATAGTTTTCATGACCTATTCCAGCAAAAGTTTAGCTCATTCTTTGAGATTTGCTTTAGGTCGCGAAGCAGATCTTTACGCTAGAGAGTGATCAGAACTATGGGGTGTTACCCAAAACAACCACCGAAAATCTAACTTCAAGCAAGAAACAGTTTAATTAACGTAATACTTAAAATATAATTCATTCTAAAATACAGACAGCATGATATACAAAAAAACTAGTAATTGACAATTGATCACTGATAAATGATCACCAACAAAAATGAATATTAATGTTAATAATTTAGAAAAAATAACTGAGATTAAGACTAATCCTTATATCGAACTAAATAACCAAGGTCAAATTAAGATATTTGACCTCATAGCAGATAGCTATCGCTTAGGAAGAGATCCTAATTGGTCAAGTATTTCTATTCCTAAAGAATGGATTGTAATGTCGCGACGACAAGCAATAATTGTCAGGGAAGGCAACGAATATCGGATCAAAGAATATCGAAGTCAAAACAGAGCCTCCGAAAAATCTGGGGGAAATGGTATTTTTATTGACCAAACAAGAATTACTTCCAGTGAAGGTTATCTTCTGAGAAATGGCATACAACTCTGTATTGGGCTAGATCCTCGATACCAAATCCTCCTCACCTATCATAATCCTCAATGTACTACGGCACCTCTTCCCCGCAAACGACATTTAAATATGACTGGTTTAACAGAGGGTCTAGTCGAGTTAGGCAGATCTCCCAATCCCCACAATTATGCTTCTATGCAGCTAGATGCTCCCACTGTATCCCGTCTTCACGCTACTATTTGTTCTGATCGCAGAGGAGGACATATTCTTCAAGATCATAGTTCAAATGGGACGTTTGTCAATGGGCAAAGGATTGACAAACGTCAATTACTGAATCGAGACGATACAATCCAAATTGGCCCTTATTATCTCATCTATACTAGTACCGCTCTAGAGTTAAGTAGCACCAACAAAAATATTCGTCTTGATGCGCACAATCTATCCTCAAGCGTAGTTGATAAAGATGGCAAGAAAAAAACCATTCTCGATGATATTTCTTTAGTTATTGAGCCAGGACAATTAGTAGCTTTAGTGGGAGGAAGTGGCTCAGGAAAATCTACTCTTATGCAATCTCTATTACGAATCAATGACCTTGATTCAGGAGAAGTTTATCTGAATGGAGACGATTTGCGTCGCAACTGGGCAATTTATCGTTCTCAGGTCGGTTATGTTCCTCAAGATGATATTATTCATCACAACTTAACTGTCGGAGAAGTTTTACAGTACGCTTGTAAATTACGTCTGCCACCGGATACCAATGTCAATGAGGAAGTGGGCAAGATTTTAGAGCAAGTTAAACTTTCCCATGCTCGTAATACCTTAGTTCGTCAACTTAGTGGGGGAGAGCGCAAATGTGTCAGTATTGGAGTTGAATTACTCGCAGATCCCAAGTTATTCTTCCTTGATGAGCCGACATCAGGATTAGATCCTGGCTTAGATAAAGAAATGATGCAGCTGCTGCGGGAATTAGCAAATCAAAATAGAACTATTATCCTGGTTACCGATGCTACGACAAATATTGAATTTTGTGATCGCATTGCTATTTTGGGTTTAGGCGGTCAACTATGCTATTTTGGTCCTCCTAAAGAAGCTTTAGATTTCTTTGGGATTCCAGAAGGCGATTTTGCCGATATTTACATTGAATTAAGTCAAGGTAATACGGAAAAAGCGATGCTCGCTAATGTGGGTAATTGGCATCATAAATTTCAGCAATCTCCTCAATTTAACTCCTATATTCGCCATACTCTCAGTCCAGGAAAACTAGAACAACTATCTACTGATAGCTCAATTCGTACAGGAATTCCCCCGTTACAACAACTGTGGCTTTTGTCTCAGCGTTATGGGCAAATGACAATACGCGATCGCTCAAACTTATTACTTGCTCTATTATCTGGACCTATAACCATTATAGTGACTGCTTTATCTGTGGGAATAGGTCAATCTCTGAGCATAGATAATAGCTCTACGCCACAAGGATTTTTACCATTACGATTACTATTTATCTTTAGTTGTATTGCAATTTGGCTCGGACTATCTCATTCCGTTCAAGAGATTTCTCAAGAATCAGCGGTTTACTTCCGTGAACGACTATTAAATCTAGGACTACTTCCCTATATTGGTTCAAAAATTTTGATTCGTGGGGGCATTGCCTTAGTACAAACTATTTTAATTGCGATCGCTATTTTAATATTATTTCAATCTCCCAGTTCTAATCTAATACCTTGGCCTATTGGGTTAATCATTACAACCTTTCTGGCACTTATTGCTAGTACTAGTCTCAGTTTAATGATTTCTGCCTGCATCAAAGACAGCAACCAAGGGACGAATATCTTGCCTTTAGTAATGATTCCGCAAATTATTTTATCAGGAGTTTTATTTCAATTAGACGGCTTATCCAAGCTAGCATCCTGGTTCATGTTAAGTCGTTGGTCAGTAGAAGCTTACGCCATTCTAGCGCAGGTTAACGAGACGACAGGTGCCACCAACAATCAAGTTTATCAGGCAGATTGGGGTAACTTATTGCGCAGCTGGACTATATTGTTAGTCCATTTTGCACTTTATCTGATAATCACAATTGTAGTCCAAAAAAGAAAAGATGCATTAGAGTAGGAACTTTTATATTGGTTCGATGTCACAGGCAATATTTAATAGTTATCGAAATGATTTGTAAATAAACTTGACAATTATCATCTTGAATTACAAGTTGATCCTAAGATTTTGAGTGTAGGGGCTAAATACCAGTCTTAAACTATGGTTGAATCAACAGCAAGTAATAAGCAAAAACTTTTTCGGCTGCTAATTGCTGCAGCTTGGATTGATGGAGAATTTCAATCTGAAGAACGGGAATACTTGCGCAAACTTGCTTCTAAGCGCAATCTACTAGATGAACCGGAAATCAAATCCTTATTATCTAGCACCAAACCAATTGAATCTGAAAAATGTTATCAATGGTTATCAGAATATTTGGGCGCTCATCCTACCAGAGAAACTTATCAAAGTTTGTTTGCTGAAATTGCAGGAGTAGTATACGCTGATGGTTACATTGCTACGGAAGAAGCTGAACTTTTAAATCAACTTCAAGCATTAGAACCTCATAATATTAATTCTCGTTCTGTCTTAGACATGATCTTCGGCTCGATTCGAAAATTAATGGGTCAAAGTTATTAAGTAACTATCGAGGCAAGATTGTTTACCTATTTTGTTCTCTAACACCTATCAAATTTAATTAACTCCCAAATCTTGTCAACTTTCGACGGAGCAGAAGAAGAAGGGGTTTTTATTGATTAATTAGTTAGTATTTCTAGTTGATCTTATTGGTATTGAAGCCGCCTTTACGCGCTTGTAAATCTATTTTGTACAGCTACTTATTATGACACCTGGATTATTTTTGCAGGGTGTAGAACAATTTAACCAACAGAAATTTTATGAATGTCATGATACTCTCGAAGCAATTTGGATCGAGGCTCCTGAGTTAGACAAGAGATTCTATCAAGGTATTTTACAGGTTGCTGTTGCTTGTCATCATCTCCGTAATCTTAACTGGCGGGGTGCAGTTATCTTATTGGGAGAGGGTATTCGACGGTTAACTGATTACCAACCCGATTATCAAGATATCAATGTGACGCAACTGCTGATAGACAGTAATTTACTTCTACAAACATTACAACAACTTCCCCCAGAAAACTTAACGGATTTTGTGCAGCAGTTATTTTTTCCAGAAGAGGCGACTGCAACGAATACGATAGATTGTCAATTACCAAGACTGTTGATAATTAATAATTAATAATTCGATTTTTTACTATAGCGTTTCTTATTTAAGTGGAGTTATATTGTAGAGAGATTTTTAATATAAGCCCATATAAAATTTTATTTTAAATTTTTTATTAGAGTTGTACTGTTCTTTAATAGTATCTGCTGATTATTAATTAAGATAAGACATAATATTATGAAATAGCCAGAATGGATAATATAAACGATAAAAATTTATTGTTCAGCTCTAATTCCAATAAGCCATTAGGAGAAATATTAGTTGAAGCTGGAATAGTCTCCCTAGCCCAGATAGAAATTGCCTTGCAAGAACAGTCACAAAGTAATTTAAAAATTGGCGAAATCTTAGCTCTACATGGTTGGATTAAACAGGAAACAGCAGATTTTTTTGGGGAAAAATGGTCACAATTAATTGAGAATGAACAAAAACAACCTTTGATCTATTACTTTAAAGAAGCTGCTCTTTTAGATGAACAACAGATTAATGCTTTATTAAAAGAGCAGAAAAAACTACAGCAACAACAACAAAAAATTAGATTTCATCATTTGGCGGTAAAAAAAGGTTATTTAAAACAAATAACTGTTGATTATTTTTTAGCTTCCCTTTTCAATATCTATAGTTCTGCAGTATTTTCTTTTACCAAGCCTTATCAGATTCTCATAAGTTACACCAATGGGGAAACTAACTTTGAGAGAACCCAACTTTCCAGCGCACCTTTGGTGGGTATTAGTCTAAAAAAAGTCGTTTTGGACAAATCTAATTTAAAGGGAGCTAATATGGCGAGTTGCAATCTTAGCTATTCTAGTATGGTTAAAGTTAATCTTGCTCTTGCTAATCTGCACAAAGCTGTTTTAACTGAAGTTAATTTAAAAGGAGCTTGTTTGAATCAAGCTAATTTACGGGAAGCTCATTTAGAAAAGGTTAATTTCCAGAGAGCCAGTTTGCAGGGTGCAGATTTGAGTAATGCTTATTTGCTCCAGGCTTGTTTTGCTGCTACTAATTTAAATGGTGCGCAACTACCATCTAAATATCCCTATGAAGTTTATTATGATTCCCAAACCTCTTTTGATGATAATTTTGATCCTGAGCGTGCTGGTTGGATAAGGCAAGATTAAGTAATAAATAATAAGTAATAAGTAATAAGTAATAAGTAATAAATTAGGTAATCGGTAATGGGTAAAATGCTAATAGATGAAATTAATTAAAGAGAAGTTATTTAAGGATATCAGCGATCGCGCTTGGCAATTTTGGTTTATTATTACTCTAGTTTTTGCTATCAGTTACAGTATTCTGGCTTTAAAGAAAGCTTTTCAAGGAGAATGGGTAGTTCAGGATGATGCCAGACAGCATGTCTTTTGGATGATGCGCTATCTTGATCCGGGTTTGTTTCCTAATGATTTGATTGCGGATTATTTTCAGTCGGTTGCTCCTGTTGGCTATAGTAGTCTATACCGTGGTGCGGTGGCTTTGGGATTTGAGCCATTGGTTTTTAATAAATTACTGCCGCCAATAATTGGGATAGTTACAACTTGTTATTGTTTTTTGTTATCTAAAGAGATTTTCCCGATTCCTTGTGGTTGTTTTGCCACTAGTTTATTGTTGAATCAAATTCTTTGGATGAACGATGATATTATTTCTGGAACTCCTAGGGCTTTTGTTTATCCTTTTTTTCTGGCATTTCTCTATTATTTTTCTCGGAAAACTTGGTTCCCTTGCTGTCTAGCGATCGCGTTTTTAGGAATCTTTTATCCTCAATATGTGTTTGTCGCTTCAGGTTTGTTAGTTTTGCAATTAGTTAAATGGCAAGGATTTACGCCCTATTTATCGAGGAAGAGAAAGGATTATTATTTTTGTTTTATTGGTTTGGGAGTCGCTTTTTTGGTTCTACTTCCCTATGTTTTAAATGCCTCAGAATATGGCCCGACAATAACTCGTGCGGAGGCGTTAAAATTACCTGATTTTTATCCCCACGGAAGATCGAGTTTTTTTAAATCCTATTGGTGGGAATATATTATTGGGGGAGGGAGAGCTGGTTTACTGCCTCGTTCTCTTTATACCCCGGCTACTCTAATATTCGGGTTCTTTTTACCTTTGTTATGGCTTTTTCCCCGCAGTTTCTCCCTTTTAAAAGCAGTCAAGCAACAGATTGTTATCTTAGTGCAACTGATTATTGTCTCGGTGAGTCTGTTTTTGGTTGCCCATGCCGCATTATTTAAACTACATCTTCCCAGTCGCTATACGGGTCATAGTCTCAGGATTGTGATTGTTTTGGCTGCGGGAATTGCGATCACCGTCATCTTGGAAGCTTTGCTCAACAGTTTGGCGAGTAGTCTCCTCAACAATAAATCAGGTTTTGTTAAAAAAATCTTGACTCTTGCTTTGACATTTGCGATCGCAATTTCCTTAATCTGCTATCCCAGTTTTGTCTACAGGTTTCCCTCTACCGACTATAAGATCGGCAAAGCACCAGAACTATATCAGTTTTTTCAACAGCAACCGAAAGATATTCTCATTGCATCCTTAGCTATGGAAGCGGATAACCTTCCCACTTTTACTAAAAGATCTATTCTGGTGGGTCCAGAATATGCCATCCCCTATCACCTAGGATATTATCGTCCCTTTCGTCAACGAGTGATCGACTTGATTGAAGCGCAATATAGTCCAAATATTGAAGTTGTGAAAGAATTTATTCAAAAATATGGCGTTACCCATTGGTTGATCGAGGATGCTGGATTTTCTGCTGACTATATTGTTAGTAATAGTTGGAGAAGACAACATCAAGTGATCGCTCAAGAAATGGTTGCTAGTTTAAAAGAGGAAAATATCCCGGCTTTGTTATCATATAAAAATAGCTGTGCCGTGTTTAACAGCAATCATTATACGGTAATTGAAGCTAAATGCGTCTTAGAAACAATTAGTAAGTAGCTGTAGCTGTGCCAAATAAATTGGCGCTTGCGCTAGCAAGACTCTAACTAAAGATTCTCCGCTAAGAGAAGAGCGAGTTACCTAGTGCATATAGATATTAGGTGTTAGATTGGAGGAGAAAAATATTTAAATAACTTTGCTGAGGCATTTAATTAATAATTAATAGTTAATAATTAATAATTATTGATTAGAAACCATTAGCTCTTAGCTTTTTTAGGTAATTCTTATGGGATCAGATAGGAAAATTAAAAATGTCAGAATTATTAAGTTCTTGTGGTTAAAATTTATTAAGCTTCTAAGGAAGCCTCTATTTAAACAAGTTGATGAGGTATATATTCGCAAACTAGATCGGGAATTATGTCTAGATGCTACTTGGAATCTTAACTTTATTATTTTTACTATTAGTGCCTGCTTAATTGCTACTTTTGGGTTAATTAGTAACAGCACTGCTGTAATTATTGGGGCAATGTTAGTCGCTCCTTTAATGTTACCTTTAAGAGCTTTAGCTTTTGGAGCCTTAGAAGGAGATTTTAATCTATTTAAAAGAGCTTTTTTGTCAATTTTGGGGGCAACGGTTTTATCTTTAATTATTTCTTATCTGGCAGGAGATGCAGTAAATATTCCTCAATTTGGTTCAGAAGTTTTATCCCGAACTCAACCTAATTTAGTGGACTTGGGAATTGCTGTAGTTGCTGGTGGTATTAGTTCTTTTGCTAAGGTGAGAAAAGGAGTTAGTGATGTCTTGGCGGGAACTGCGATCGCAGTTGCTTTAATGCCTCCTTTATGTGTTGTAGGACTATCTTTATCTCAACAACAATTATCTTTTGCCAAGGGTGCTTTTATCCTTTATCTGACTAATCTTTTAGGTATTACTTTATCCTGCATGATAGTTTTTATCTTAGCAGGATATACGGGCATAAATCACACTTTGGGTTGGACTTTTGCTCTTACTGGAATACTAGTTTTACCTTTAGGTGCCAGCTTTGTAGAATTAGTTAGACAAGCTAGATTAACTAAAGAAGTAACTGATGCTTTAGTTAATGAAACTATTACTGTTAGGGAAGGAGTTGATAATGCAGTAATAGAAGTAGATTGGACCCAAGATCCACCAATTGTCTATATTTTGCTGCAAACTGGGAAAGAAGTGGCTTCTAACCAAGTACGTTTGGTAGAAGAGTTTGTAGAAAAGAGAATGGGTCGAACTTTTAAACTAGTTTTTTTGGTAAATAAATTTACGCAAGTTACATCTGAAGAATCATTAGAAACTGAGATAGAGATAAAGCTAGAAAAACCAACAAAAACTGAAACCAAATTCGAACCAGAGCCTCCAAGTAAAACTGAGACTGAAAGAGACGCAGAAAAACCAACAAAAACTGAAACCAAATTCGAACCAGCAACTCCAATCGAAACTGATACTGAAAGAGACTCGGAAAAACCAACAAAAACTGAAACTAAAGTCGAACCAGAAACTCCAATCGAAACTGATACTGAAAGAGACTCGGAAAAACCAACAAAAACTGAAACTAAAGTCGAACCAGAAACTCCAATCGAAACTGATACCGAGATAGACTCGGAAAAACCAACAAAAACTGAAACTAAAGTCGAACCAGAAACTCCAATCGAAACTGATACCGAGATAGACTCAGAAATCCCAACAAAAACTGATACAGAAACTAAACCAGAATCAGTTGAGAAGAAATCTGTTCCGCAGCCTCTAATAGTGCCCAATCTCGCGCCTTCTCGAATTATTACTAATCCTTATCCGAGACTCAATAAACCACCTAAGAAAAATTAAAAACCTTAAGAGAAATTAGCGATCGCAAATAAAATCATTAAATTATTGGTATTGGCTAATGTGCTCAAACAATCTTGCTACCAAATCTAAATCTTTATCTCCAGGGGATTTCTCGACACCACTAGATAAATCGATTCCATCGAGCTTGAGTTGGGTCAAAGCATCCGATATATTATCGGGATTTAATCCCCCTGCTAACATCCAAGGTAAAGTAGGATTAAATTGCCTTAGATCCTGCCAATTAATAGTTTGACCTGTTCCGCCAAGCATTTGGGGATGATAGGCATCTAACAGCAAAGTATCAACATAATCTGTATAACTATCAGTTGCAACTAGAGATTCTGGAGTTTTAATGCGAAAAGCCTTAATGATTTCAGTGTTTGTGGGTAATATTTGACGTAATTGCTGACAGAATTCCTTTGATTCCGAGCCGTGCAGTTGAACTCCGCTTAAGCCAGTTTCCCGAACAATTTGCTCAATTTTAACTATCTCTGCATTGGCAAAAACCCCAATGGTGTCAATGGGAATTGATAATTGACTAAGGATTTCCTTAATCTGTGATGGAGTTACATAACGTGGAGATCGCTCTACACAAATAAAACCTAATGCGGTAGCGCCTATTTGAGCAATTTTCTGAGCTTGTTCAGGCTTGGTAATGCCGCATATTTTAATCCGCATCAAATTTTAATCCTCCTATCTTCATCTGAAATTTCTCCCTACTGTTAATTATTAAAAAGAAACTAACTGTTTGGGAAACAGATTTCTATATCCTAGGAACATTAAACTTTATCAAGCAGGAGTACACCACAATGATATCTACTTTGAATTTGGCTGTTTATTATACCCCTTCAACTATTGAGTGGAATAGTTCTGTTGCCATCATTATGATTTTTTCTAATTTGTTTGTTATTGCCATCAGTCGCTATGCCATCAAAAATCCTGGTCAAGGGCCTAATTTCCCGATCCCTCTACCTGGAGTATTTACCAATTTTGGGATTCCTGAATTGTTAGCCACCACTAGCTTAGGACATATTCTCGGTGCAGGAATTATTTTAGGCTTAGGTAACGCTGGTGTTTTATAAGGCTTGGCCTTTGAAGATTGAAGTAAGACCCCGAGACCCTTCGGGTAGAGCTTTGCAAGCAGGTTTCCCGAGCTAGAGCCTCGGTGCGGTTAATCCAGAACACGGAGCTGAGCAAGTCCGTGAAGACGCACTAAGATAGAGGGCTGAAGTAAAAGATTTTCTGATAACTTTTTCTTTAGTCTTCTGCCCTAGCTTGGTATACTGCAATAGTATAAATACTTATTAAAAAATCAAATATAGCGATCGCGAAATTGCAGATAGGTAGTTTACAATGCTAGAAATACTTGTTGGCAAAAATAGCAGCTTGAGTGCGATCTCGTAAGTTAAGACGGCGTAAAATACTATTAACGTGGTTTTTTACTGTCCGTTCCGCGATAAATAATTCTGCAGCAATTTCTCGATTGTTATAACCTTTAGCAATTAGTTGTAAGACTTCTTTTTCCCTAGAGGTTAATTCGTTTAGCTCTGATGGAATGGTTGTAGGTATTTCGGAGTTGGAAGCCAGAGCCTTTTCAAATAATCCAGGCCCTAATTGAGTATAACCCTGGTTGATAGCGCGGATTGCTTGAGCAAGTTCTGCAGAAGGAGTATCTTTAAGTAAATAACCTTTGGCACCAGAAGCCATCGCTTGAGTAACGTATTCGTCATCATCAAAGGTAGTTAACACTAAAATTTTAATCTCTGGAGCTTGTTTACTCAGAGCCCGAATTGCCGCCACTCCATCCATAACTGGCATTCGGATATCCATTAGGATCACATCTGGTTTTAGAATAAGCGATCGCTTTACGGCAATTTTGCCATTTTCTGCTTCTCCAACAATTTCGAGATCACTTTGAGTTTCCAGTAAACTCGCTAATCCTTCTCTAACAATACTTTGATCATCTACTAATAAGATACGAATCATTTAAACATTAAACATTAAACATTGAGCATTTATCTCTGGGGATAATATCTAAAACTTGGATTGAAACGAGAAGTCTATTCTAGTTGTAGTAAAAAATTATTTTTTGTTAATATTTGTTGCGAAAAATTCCAGAAACTGGGTAATTTTGAGAATGTTTTATTTTGTGATATCATTATTTTCATAATGGGAATAGTCGCGTTTATTTATAAAAGTCACCACTTCCATTATGAAGCATCAAAAAAACAATACATCTAGAGATCGCTAAAGTCAACCCCTATTTACAAAAGAAAATATTAAGAAAAATTAAAAAATATTGCTGCTTTATTGGTTTTGAAATTAAGGATTAAACAACTTTTAGAGAATGAGTAACAACACCCCAATATAGATAACCTTTCTTGTTAAAAGGAACAGTATCTGGTTGCGTATTTCCTGACTCATCCGTTGCTCTAGCTTGTAACTTATAATTTCCTGGGCGAGCATCCCAATAGATATCCCAGCGTACCCAGGCTTGAGGAAGATTAGGCTGACTTAAACGGGCTTGTTGCCAAGTTTTGCCCCCATCGAGACTGACTTCTACTTGAGCAATTTTGCCTTGAGAAGACCAAGAACGTCCTCGCAAAAGACGTTTTCCCGCAGTAATTTCTCCATCCCAAGGAAGTTCAAAAGCACTCTTGGGTTTCTGTTCGGTGGCAATTTCTCCTAAAACTCCTGCAGCTTGTAATTCTGAGGGAACCGGATAATCATCTCCAATGAGAATATATTTTTCCGTATTGTAAAGAGAAAACAATGGTGTAGTGGCTACCTGAATACTGCCAACCCACTTGATATTAGCAATACCCACCCAACCAGGAACTAAAGCTCTAATCGGAAAACCATGATCTGGGGGCAGAATATCTCCATTCATGGCATATACCAGGAGAGTATCTTCAGCCAATGCCTTTTCAATGGGAATCGGACGTTGAATTTTCTTTTCATCGACACTAATAAGCATCACATCCTTAGCTGTAGCTTTAACGACCGCTCGCTCTAAAACTTCCCGCAGAGGAACACCAGTCCATTCAGCAACACCGATACCTCCTAACTTCCATTGAGTGCCACTAGCTTCTTGACCATGAGCAGTTTTATAAAAACTTCTACCATTACCAGCACATTCGACGGCGCGAATTACCGAAATTGAGGGCATACTGAGAAGTTCATCATAGCTGAATGATGTGGGATTAGAAACTCCATCTCCAAAAATTTTTAGTTGGTAATTAGCAGGATCTATACGAGGAGTTGGGTTATTATTGCGGACAAAAAATAATTCATTGGGGACGAGATAGCCGCGATTATACATATTTTCCCAACGCATCTCTAGATTATTTTTAACTTGAAAAAACCATTCAGGACGAATTTCTTTAACCAAAGGGGCAGGTTCTGTAACTTGAGCTTGCGCTACTTGTTTTCTGTGGCGAGAAGGAAGCAGATTGACTGCCGTGGCACTAGCTCCTGCGGCGAATAATTGTACTAATCTTCTGCGGGAAATTCCTAAAGCTTTGGCTCTATGGGCGATAAATTCATGGGCTCTGGTGCGATCATAGACTTGTTCGTTGAGTAAATCTTGATTGTCCATACCTAATACTCCTAGCTGGTATATGGTTAGGATTTTGCCAGATCTATCTATCTAAATAAACAAAAAATCAAAATTCTTACCAAAACTTATAAGTAATAATTCAAAATAAATCATCTAATAAAACGAGGAAATTAGAAAACATGCCCAAAGAAAATCAAAAGACGAATGAGTATTACAATAAAATTACTCTTTTCTATATTTCTAAGACGAAAAAATAATATGCTCTGGTGCATCAGATAAAAAAATACTCAAAAAGTTCAAAGATCAAACAATTGATATAAACAACTTGAGTCAAGAGGCTGAAAACTATGCTTAATTCGAACAATACACTAGTTGTCCAAGAAATCTTCAAAAATCTGCAGGACCGCTACATTAAGTCTGGAGATATTGCTCAGATTAAGGTTGAGGATATTATTAAGATTTACAAAACTATTGTCAATTTAGATCAGCTTCCTAAGCCAGAAGGTTTTCCCCAAAATATTATCTCTAGTAGCACAGATAAGTTTGTGGGAAGAGAAAGAGAATTAGAATGTTTAAATCAACAACTGCAGCGTCATAACGAGGTAGTAATTTCTGCGGTTGAAGGGATGGAGGGAGTTGGTAAAACAGAATTAGCTATTCAATATTCCTTACTACATTTACAGCTGAATACCTACCCAGGTGGAATCTTCTGGTTACGTTCGAGAGAACAAGATATTGGTTTACAAATAGTAAATTTTGCTCGCACCGATCTAGGTTTGCAGCCACCAGAGGACTTAGAGTTACCAGAAAGAGTAAGTTGGTGTTGGAAACTTTGGCCTGAAGGAAATACACTCATAGTTATTGATGATGTCGAAAATTACAGTGATATTAAATCCTACCTACCGCCACAACCATCTCAATTCAAAGTTTTAATTACCACTAGACTAGAATTGGATTGGGCTAGTTCTCTGTATTTGGAAGTTTTATCAGAGCCAGATGCACTAGAATTACTGACTCAATTAGTTGGCTCAGAAAAGGTAAACCAAGAATTAGCAACAGCAAAAGATCTTTGTCAGCGTTTAGGTTACTTACCCCTCGCAGTACAGTTGGTAGGGCGATACGTCAAGAAACAAAAAATATCGTTAACTGAAGAATTGCAAGCTCTAGAGAAGAAAGGATTAGGCCATCCTTCTAGTGGCTTTCTAGAAAATAATCCTCATTGGACTCTAGATATCAAGTGTGGAGTCGAAGCAGCTTTTGAGTTGAGTTGGGATGAACTAAAGAAGTTTAATTTTGCCCAAGAGTTCGGTTGTTTGCTAAGTTTATTTGCTTTAGCTCCTATTCCTTGGTCACTGATCGAAAATGCAGCTGTTAAGCAAGACTTAGAAAAATTGGAAGATGCCAGAGTTGAGTTAGAAAGTTTACATCTATTACGGAGTGAAGATAATTATCAACTACACAAACTTATTCAAGAGTTGCTCAGGAATAAACAAAGCAACTTAGCTAATGCAGATCAACAAAAATATAATTTCTGCACTGCAATAGCAAAGATAGCCAAGAAGATTGCTCAAGTACCTACTTCATTAGAAATTGCTAGCTTAATTACCATCATTCCTCATATTGCTGAAACCGCTACTATCTATCAGAATTGGTTAAAAGATGAAGATTTAATTTGGCCCTTTATTGGCTTGGGTAAATTTTATGAGTATCGAGGTGCTTATGAACAAGCATTACCTTGGTATAAGAAATGTCTATTAGTTGCCAGAAAACGCTTGGGACAAGACCATCCCGCTATCGCTACTAGCTTGAAAACATTAGCCTCACTCTACGATGAGCAAGGAAGATATTCAGAAGCCGAACCCCTATACCTGCAAGCTTTAGAGATGGATAAACGGCTGTATGAAGAACAAGACCATCCTACTGTCGCTACTAGCTTGAAAAGTTTAGCCTCACTCTACGATGAGCAAGGAAGATATTCAGAAGCCGAACCCCTATACTTGCAAGCTTTAGAGATGGATAAACGGCTATATGCAGAACAAGACCATCCTGCTGTCGCTACTAGCTTGAACAATTTAGCTTTACTCTATACCAATCAAGAAAGATATTCAGAAGCTGAACCCTTATACCTGCAAGCTTTAGAGATGTATAAATGGCTGTATGAAGAACAAGACCATCCCACTGTCGCTAGTAGCTTGAACAATTTAGCATCACTCTACGATGACCAAGAAAGATATTCAGAAGCCGAACCCTTATACCTGCAAGCTTTAGAGATGGATAAGCGGCTGTATAAAGGACAAGACCATTCCGCTGTTGCTAGTAGCTTGAACAATTTAGCCTCACTCTACGATGAGCAGGGAAGATATTCAGAAGCCGAACCCCTGTATCGGCAGGCTTTAGAGATGGATAAACGGCTGTATAAAGGACAAGACCATCCCGCTGTCGCTAGTAGCTTGAACAATTTAGCCTCACTCTACACTAACCAAGGAAGATATTTCGAAGCCGAAACCCTGTATCGGCAGGCTTTAGAGATTTATAAGCGACTGTATGTAGGACAAGACCATCCTAATGTCGCTAGTAGCTTGAACAATTTAGCATCACTCTATACCAATCAAGTAAGATATTCAGAAGCCGAACCTCTATACCTGCAAGCTTTAGAGATGGATAAGCGGTTGCATGAAGGAGAAGACCATCCCAATGTCGCTAGTAGCTTAAACAATTTAGCCTCACTCTACACTAACCAAGGAAGATATTCAAAAGCCGAATCCCTGTATCGGAAAGCTTTAGAGATGCATAAGCGAACTTTGGGATTCGAGCATCCTTCTACTATCACAGTTGAAAATAATCTAAAACGCTTAAAGCGACATTTTACTCCCTATTCTCCCTGGATGCGAAAGTTCAGTCTATTTCTAGATATATTTTTAGATATATTTTTAACAATAGTAATTTTGCCTTTTTATCTCTTGTGGTTATTGGTTAAACAATTATGGAATTTTGTTTTTCGTTGATCATAATAATTATGATAATCTTAGCAAGTGAAAGCAAATATTTTTTGTTGATATTTATCGTAAAAAATCCAAAAAAATTTGTGAATCTCAAGAAAGTATTGTATTGTATTATTATTAATTTTTTAATGGCAATAGAGGTGTTTTTTCCCAATAAGCATCATTCCCATTGTGAATACTTCAAATTACAATACTATTAGCGATCACCAAAGTCAAGTATTATTTTAAAATAAAATATCAAGAAAAAAATAAAAATTTATTTTTACTTTTTTGGTCATTATTCAAAACTAATATGATAGATTTAGAATGGACAAACTCCAATTTTAAATTAGCAGCTTACTTAGCAAATAATTTTACCTACCTTACGAGATTTCTTGTCCTCGAATGGGGGAGAATTAATAACTCTCGCTATTGATAATGAATATTACAATGAAGTTAGTCGTTTCTATTTTAGAAGAAGGGCATGGAACCGATCTCGATTACTGCTGTTGCTACGGCTATCGCTACGATTCTCTCCACTAAAGTGATCGCTCTACCGCAATTTTGCCATTTTCTGCTTCCCCGACAATTTATAGATCACTTTGAGTTTCCAGTAAACTAGCTAATCCTTCTCTAACAATACTTTGATCATCTACCAACAAAATACGAATCATTTAAAAAATTATCATTTATCATTGAACATTTATCATTGACAAAATAAAAATTCTGAGTATTTATAGTGAATATTACAATAAAATTCATCTTTTCTATTCAATAATAAATTCATGGAACCGATCTCTATTACTGCTGTTGCTACTGCGATCACTACGATTTTTTTTTCTAAAGCGATCGAAAAAACTGGTGAAAATTTTGGAGAGTTCTTATCGGATAAGACTAAAATCTTAATCGGAAGACTGAGTGGTGAATCCTCTAAAGTGAAAGGTTTACTAGAAGCAGAGGAACAGCAACCATTACAGATTGGGGAAGCAATTCTCGAAGTTAAACAAATCGCAGATCAAGATTCAGAGATAGCTGAAGCGATTTTAGACGTAGAAACCGCAGCTAAAGATGAAGCAAATCCTCAATTTCAGAAACAAATCAATCAAGTTCAGCAAGAAGCCGCTCAATTAGTAGGTCAACAACCAACAATTCAAAATATGACCAAATTGGCTGAAAAGATTGGTGTTGTTAATCAAGGTTTTATTGGCACTCAGAATATTAATCAGACAATAATTTGAAAGGACTCGTCTGGATCGGAACGGACAAAGTTAAGCCCTTCAAAATGTATATCCTATCGTGGTTCTGTTCATTTCGTTGGACGAGAAACAGAACTGGCAAAACTGCATGAATATTTACAGGAAGGAGATTCTGTATCCATAGCAGGAATGGGAGGTGTCGGCAAAACTGAATTAGCGACGCAATACGCTCATAGATATCAACAAGAATATGACGGAATTCTCTGGTTTAATTCCAGAGACAGAGATTTAGCTGGAGAAATATTACAGTTTTTCCGATTAGAGTTTGAGTACGAGATTCCCCAAGAATTGGGAGGAAAACTATTAAATACAAAAGAACAAGTGGCATGGTGTTGGCGTAAATATCCCGAATCCAACTTACCTATTTTGGTAATCTTTGACGATGTAAGTGATGTAAATCAACTTCGAGAAGTCCTTCCCCATCATTACCGATTCCGAGTTTTAATTACTGCTCGTCGAAAACGTCTAGATCCTAAGCTGATTCAAGATCTACCTTTAGATGTTCTCTCTCCGGAAAAAGAACCAGAGAAAGCCTTAGAACTACTACAGCTATTGTTAGGTCAATCAGATAGGCGAGTGTCAAGAGAGCCAGAGGCAGCAGCAGCATTATGTGAATGTCTGGGATATTTACCCTTGGGTATAGAGTTAGTCGGAGGTTATTTAGCCGCAGATCCTGATTTATCTTTAGCTGTAATGGAGCATCAGTTACAAGCTGAGAAATTAGCCAATCCAGCTCTAGAAAGTCTCAATCCAACACAACGAGGAGTTAACGCGGCATTTGCCTTAACTTGGTCAAAACTAACTTCTCATGCACAGCAACTTGGAAAATTATTGAGTTTGTTTGCTCCGAAGCAAATTTCTTGGGATTTAGTAGTTTTTGTAGCAACAGAAAGTTTAACCAATAATCAGGAAGAAGAAAAGCAGCTTACATGGTCAGAGAAAGAGATCAACGAAGCTAAGAAGCAGCTATATCAAAGGAATATTATCCAACTAGCAGAAGAGGAAGCAGGATATTATCAAGCTCACTCCCTGGTGCGATGGTTTCTCCAAGAGCAATTAAGAGAATCTGCTGAGATACATTCAGTTTTGGCAACTATCTTTATCAAGGTCATGGTAGCCGCAGCTGAAAGAATTCCTGATACACCTACTTCTAAACATATTAAATATTTTAGAGATTTTATTATACATTTGGAAGAACTCGCAAAAAGCTTGTTTAACGAAACACAACAAGAAAACCAGAGCCGAAAAATTTATCTAGATTCACTTCTAGATGGACAAGTGATCTGGATATTTACAGGAGTGGGAAGATTTTACGAAGGACAGGGATTATTTAAATTAGCTGAACCTTGGTGTGAAAAATGTTTAGCGACTTGTGAGTTTCTGTTTCAAGAAGACCATCACGCTGTAGCTACTAGTTTAAACAATTTAGCTTTGTTCTATCATAAACAAGGAAAATATATCAAAGCTGAACCCCTCTACCTGCAAGCTTTAAAGATGACACAAAGTCTGTTTGCAGGAGATCATCGTACTGTAGCTAATAGGTTGAACAATTTAGCAGGACTTTACTCTAAGCAAGGGAGATATACAGAAGCCGAACCCTTCTACTGTCGAGCTTTAGAGATGAGAAAGCGACTGTACGGAAGAGAACATCCTGATTTAGTTACTAGCTTGAATAATTTAGCAGGACTTTACTCTAATCAAGGGAGATATACAGAAGCCGAACCTCTCTACCTACAATCTTTAGAGATGGCGCAACGTCTATATGAAGGAGACCATACCTATGTAGCTAATAGCTTGAATAATTTAGCCTTATTGTACGTAAATCAAGGGAGACATTCAGAAGCCGAACCTCTCTACCTGCAAGCATTAGAGATGAGAAAGCGACTTTATGAAGGAGAACATCCTGATGTAGCTAATAGCTTGAACAATTTAGCAGGACTTTACTCTAAGCAAGGGAGATATACAGAAGCTGAACCCTTTTTGCTTCAAGCATTAGAGATGAGAAAGCGACTTTATGAAGGAGAACATCCTGATGTAGCTAATAGCTTGAACAATTTAGCAGGACTTTACTCTAAGCAAGGGAGATATACAGAAGCTGAACCC
>JASJDR010000341.1 GCA_030065615.1 Xenococcus sp. MO_188.B8
ATCCCTCCAAAATCAGGGTTTGAGCTGTGACAATAGTACTTTATGACCAGTAATAATGAGAAGAATGTCTAATTTTTGTGGGCTGTGAGCGTCTTTTAAACGGCAGAATTCTTAAGCCCGACAGGCTCCTAGATATGGTTTTCTCGCAATAGCTGATCGCTATCAGAAATATGGCTGTAATTTCTATTTAGCTAGTTATTACCATTTTTCCTATTTGCTAAACCAGGATTTCGAAGCAGCTAGAGAAATTATGAGAGAGAAACTCGGAATTATTCATAATCAATCTCAGGATTAATCGCGGTCTGCGAAGCAGGCGCTGCGCCAGCCTTTGGCTGATCGCGCAGCGCGAGCGCGAGAAGTGAACCTCTCGCTGAATTAACTCAATTAATTTTGTTATGAACCTCAAAAAAGGGATTAAACTAATTGAAGAAATTGAAGGGACGGGAAATTATGTTCAACGTCAACAATATTATGTAGTGGCCATCCGCTTGACCCTGAATAAAGGGGATATAGTCAAAACTCCCGATAAATGCCTATCACACTCAATTGATAAAAATTTGCAAGTTTATGATGATGGTTTTTTTGAACATCGAGTGAGAATTGATCGCGAAAATTTAATAGCTGGAATTTTCTATTCAGTTCAAGGGATGAAAGTAAAAGGCTATCGAAAAGTAATCATTAGCCCCCATCTTGGCTACGGAGAAAGAGGGCTCCCTGGCATTATCCCTAAAAATGCCAAATTGATAGTTGAGATCAAAGTTTTACGAGAAGCAGATTGATCATACTCTTCAAGTTATACAGAAAACAAGTAGATCTATTCATCTATTCAATAGAAAAAAGCGATCGCTGAAAAATAATTGTGATCGCTTATCAGACGACGATCATAGCTGATCTTGGCGGCGGTCACAATTAGAACTCACCACTACCTATGGGTTTCTCAGAAGGGAGAGTCGGTAGTGTATCAGTTAGCTCCTCGTCGGAAACCTTTTCATCAGCTGATCCTAATTGTTGAAGATGAATTTTGTTCACTTCGATAATGAAGTTTTCAATGGTTAATTTCAATTTTTTGCGTCGTTCCTCACTATTGTCAACCCTAATCATAAAAGCACGGTACGGTCTAGTGACTCCCAAGATAAACTTCTCCTGTTCGGCTTCTAATTGCTCCACAACGCGATTGGCATCTTTCCAATTCGTCTCAAAGGGAAAAGAAGTCGACACACTGCTAACAATTGCTGCTATTGCTGGAAAAATTACGGGTAACCATCTTAGGTAGGAGGGCATATCTGTAGACTGTTGATCTAATACAACCAAAATCGGAGTAACACCAGCTAAAATAATGGTTGCAAGTTGAAAGGTATAGTAAAAATTTCTGGATGTTTTACGAATTTTTTTATAGTCGTCAATCAGTTCTTGACAATATTCCAGGGCTCTTTCTCGGGATTCGACTAACTCATCAACAGAATCTTCCGAGGTATCTTTCTTCGGCAGCAAGTTGGCATAAAGTCTGGCTTTAGCTTTATTTTTTAGATCAACTCGTACATCTTTGGTAAAATCCGCAAATTGACCTTGGAGAAGCGACAGAAAGATAACTGCCGCTAACAACCCTGCATCGTAAATTATAAGGCGATTATATTGGGCTGGAATAAGATAGGTTGCGATCGCACAAAAAAGCAAAAGTGCCAAACACAAAGCTTGGCATATTTTCAGGAATAATAAAAATCCTGAGTTGGCGTTAAAGGAAGAGTTTGTAACAGTCTGAGAGGAGGTATTTTTAGCAACAGTTTGAGAATCTGTCATAGTTTATTAACAAATCTATTAACTATAAGATGCCAAAGTATTTTAAAATTCCCTGGCATCTCCAAGCTCTGAATTACCCAATTTCTTCATATTTATTTCTCAAAAGTAAACTGTCTCTAGTTTGAAATTTATCGAATTCTTAGTCTAATTCCTCTTGAGGGTTCTCTTGTGAAAAATTGGAACTTGGGTTTGTTTCCTCTGTTTCTTCGATTAATTTAATGTCAATTGTGTTGAGTTGAATAAGATCTTCCCCAGAATAAAGTTCTGGATGAGCTAGAATGTGGGCTTCTCTTTCCAGGTTTCGCCTTCCTTCTTCAAAGAATCTATCGGCTGATGTTGGGGTAAACAAGCCATTGAAGTTAGGTAAAATATTTTGTGCTTTAGCAGTACCGAGCGCACCAACAATTACTAAAATAATTGCGATCCCTAAAGAAGTGCCGAAAAAAGAAACAAAGTGTAAAGCATTAATTTTCATCTTGCCCTCCCACTACCATGGAGTGGCTTTTCTACTCTTATTATATACTGGGCACGGCCATAAATTGCGCTTTGGTTTATCAACCACTTCCAGATTCAAAACTATTTTGTCTTATATCAACCTAACATTTCAAAGTTTGATATACTACTAGATGTGATATACTACTAGACGCAGTTTAAGTGCGATTAAGATCGGGAAATTTGTCAACAATATTAAAGTTATTGTCCAAGGAGCCTATGGGTGTTGTTCGATGTTTTGTATGTCAAGACAATTCATTTTTGCTTCTTAAGCACTACTAACATAGCTATCTTTAAATTTCCCTAAGATTTAATCGTTATAGCGCAAAATTAATTGTATGCTATGCTGTTCCAAAAGTTAAGCATGATGAGGAGTTGAGCATTGAATTTTAATCGTGATCCTTGGGAAATTCTTAAACAGACCAGCAGAACGTTTTATATCCCGATTAGTTGTTTACCAGAAGAGTTAAAAAAAACTGTAACTTCTGCTTATCTCTGTATGCGAGCGATCGATGACATAGAAGATAGTGATCTCCTAGATAGTCATTCCAAAGTTCAACTCCTACGTAGTATTAGTCTCAATCTACAATCACAACAGTATAGTAACGAGCAAGATCACTTTAGTGAAGACTTAGAATATTACAGTCATCTTTTACCAGAAGTGAGTTTGCGCCTCAAAGAATGGTCAATGCTAGCTCCTCAATCGATCGCGCCGAGAATTTGGGATGCTACCGCAGCAATGGCGGATCGCATGGCTTATTGGGCAGACAATAACTGGCAAATTAATACGAGAGCTGACCTTGATCGCTATACTTTTAGTGTTGCTGGAGCCGTCGGTTTACTCCTCTCAGATATTTGGGCTTGGTATGATGGCACCGTGACTAATCGCGATCATGCGATCGGTTTCGGTCGTGGTTTACAGGCAGTAAATATTCTGCGTAATCGAGAAGAAGATTTGAGTCGAGGAGTGGACTTTTTCCCTAACGGTTGGGACTCGAAAATGATGCAGGAATATACGCGATCTCAATTAACAATGGCTAATCTCTATATTGAAGCCCTAAGTGAAAGTCCTGCTTTAGATTTTTGTCGCATTCCTTTAACTTTAGCCTATGGGACTTTAGACGCTATTGCCTCAGGCAAAGAAAAGCTGACTCGCAAAGAGGTATTATCTCTCGTGGCAAAACTTTAGCAAAACTTTAAATTATTGTCGCTACGCTTTAATGGTGTTAGGTAGCTAATAGTTCTTCCCAAAACTATTCGGTGTAATGAGGTTTTAAAGCTCAGCTTCTTCTCCATTAACACAATTAGTTGGGGAAATCCAATTAAACCTAACACCAAAATCCTGCTTTTTGCTCTTTTGCGGTGTCAGAAAGACCCCGTCGTTTTACAGCGAGGTTTCTTCTAACTTCGTGAAAATTGCCAAGTCGTGTTGGCTAATAGCTAACAGCTAAAAGCTCAAGTTAAAGATTAGAAATTGCCCCTCTTGCCATATCCGCGATCGCTCTGTCATTAGCTTTGGGTAAATGATAATAAGTTCCCCCAGAATGTTTGGCTAATTCTTTCCCGAAACCAGTAGAGACAAAACGGCTTTCGGTATCAATTAACAATAGCTTTATCCCCAGGGCACGGATTTTTCCCGCAATATCTAATAATTCCTCCTTAATATTGGGCTTGACTCCTTCTTCTGGTGGTTCACCGAGAGAACGGGACAGGGGAATATTGCCTCTGCCATCAGTAATTGCCACAATGACAACTTGACCAATATCTCCTGACATTTGGGCATTAATCCCCACATTTACTGCTTGGGTTAAACCGTGGGATAGGGGAGAACCACCACCACAGGGTAAAGTTTCTAATCTGTGCCGCGCCATAGTAATAGAACGAGTTGGTGGTAACAAAACATCTGCCCTTTCCCCACGGAAAGGAATAAGAGAGATTTGATCGCGATTTTCATAGGCTTCTGTTAGCAGTCGCATTACCGCCCCTTTAGCAGATTGCATTCTGTTTAACGCCATCGAACCCGAAGCATCTACCACAAATACGATCAGAGAACCAGCTTTGCGTGCCATCCTTTTAGAACGCAGATCACTTTGTTCAACAATTACTTTCCGCTCTGGATCGCGTTTCCTTCTCGCTTTTTGATAGGGTGCGGCGCTACGCAGGGTAGCATCTACGGCAATTCGTTTAACTTTACCCTTGGGTATCATGGGTTTAATATATCTTCCGCGATCTTCAGAGTAAATGAGATTACGCGCCCCAGATTTACCTTGACGTTGCATGGTTTGGGCAAAAGTTAGCACGCTAGGATCGAGCACTACGCCTTCGATATCAAAAATAAATTCATCGGGAATTGCTGGCGGTTCTTGTTCTTGATCTTCTTCCTGTTCTTCTTCTTGATCTTCTGGCTCCTCATCCCGATCTGGTTCGGTATCATTTTGAGGTTGGGGTGGAGGTGGGGGCGGTTGTGGTGCCTCTTCAGGAGGCGTTTCGATAGTGGTAGCTCGGGGAATAATTACTAATTCCACTGCTCTGCGTAAATCATCTGCGGTGACATTATTGCGCCCTTCTAAGGCGGCTGCAGCTTTAGCTGCTCTCACGGCAAATAATTCGGCTCGATGTCCTTCTACTCCGCCTCTAACTGCTTCTTGTACTAAGTAAAGAATTTGGTCATGGGTGATTTTGACTTCCTTTAACCATTCCCGTGCCAAGATAATATCAGTTTTGACGCTTTCAATCTCATCTTGATACTGGTGTAAAAATTCTTGAGGCGCATTGCTATAATTAATCGCCTGATTGACAGCTTCGATTCTTTGCTCTGAGGATAGAATAGCATCTGCGGATAGCGCGATCGCGATACGATCTAAAAGATGTTCTCGTAAATCTCCTTCTTCAGGGTTATAAGTCGCAATCAGAATTGGTTTGCAAGGATGCTGAAAGCTAATCCCTTCTCTTTCAATAACGTTACGCCCTTCCGTAAGTACTGTTAGTAACTGGTTAGCAATTTGGTCATCCAAGAGGTTAATTTCGTCAATATATAATACTCCTCGATGAGCTTGGGCTAATAACCCTGGTTGGAATATGGGTTCACCTCGTTTTACCGATTCTTCCACATCTACTGAACCTAGTAATCTGTCTTCAGTGACTCCGAGAGGAATCTGAATAAAGGGAGCACGAATAATTCTGGTGGGAATATTTTCGGGCTTAGTATCACCATATTTCAGTACTGTCTCATCATCCCAGGCTCCTGGTTGAGTCAGATCGCAATTGTAGGGGGAGTCCTGAATCACTTCTATCGGTGGCAATAAGTCGTAGAGCCCCCGCGCCATAACGGATTTCGCTGTTCCCCGGCGTCCTGCGATCGCAACTCCTCCTAGTTGAGGATCGATGGCCGCGAGTAATAAGGCGAATTTGATTGCTTCCTGTCCGACGACGGCAGTTAAAGGGAAGTTGAGGGTGACTGGTTTGGTAATTACAGCAGACATTAGAAGATATAAGTAAAAAAGTCTAGCAGTCTCTTACTTTAGTATATTTCGTGGTTAAAGTTCAAAGAGTTTTAAGCACCTAGACAAAATTAATTATATATTTGTCCCCAAATTCTCTGAGTACTCTTTCAACATACTCGACTAGTGAATTCCAACACCGATAAGCATTAATTTCAATCCAGTGATACTTCATAAATTTCCACAGATGCTCA